>JAACDV010000130.1 GCA_009936825.1 Bacteroidota bacterium
TATGGCATTGATTACTTTAACTGGCACGTTGTCTCTCAATAGCCAGCGCATACAAAGATTTTCGATTTAATATTGCGAACGTAATTATTGCTGCTGGCGTGCGCGATTGGACAAGTGACTACGAAAGCAAATGCTCAATCAGCTGTATCAACAGTTTTCAGCAAAATTAGCGCGCAGGCACCACGTTGAATGATGCGCGTTCCCAGCAACCATAACAGATTGCATCTTTGGTTAGACGAGGTGGCATGCCACGCGGCGGCCGCCACCGACGTCCTGTAAGAGTGGCACCTCTAACGCACAGCGGGTCTCGGCCATAGGACAGCGGTCACGGAAGCGGCATCCGGATGGAGGATTTTGGGAATCAGGAAGGCCGCCGATGATCGGCAGCGGTTCATGACTTTGATCAACGTGAGGGATAGGCACTGCCTGCACCAACGCCTTGGTGTAGGGGTGCAACGGTCTCTCAACCAGTTCGGTTGTTGGGCTGTCTTCAACCACCGCGCCCAGATACATGGTGATCGTCCGGTCACAAACATAGCGCACCAATGCCAGATCGTGGCTGATGAATACGGCGGCTAACCCCATCCGGTCACGCACCTCTCGCAGCACGTTCAAAATACCGGCCCGAACTGACACATCCAGCATCGATACCGGCTCGTCAGCAACGATAAAATCGGGGCGTAAAACCAGCGCGCGGGCCAGCACAACGCGCTGCAATTGGCCTCCGGAAAGCTGATGCGGAAAGCTCTGCAGGAAATGCTCGGGCGCGGGCAGGTGCACCATCCGCATGGCTTCGGCAATGCGCATCGTATGTTCTTCCAACGGAACACGGGCGTTGTGCAGAGGCTCACGCAGGCTGTCCAGAATGGTGAAATGTGGATTCAGCGCATCAAACGGATTCTGGAATACAAGTTGCGCCCTGCGACGAAAAGCCAGCTCAGCAGTGCGATCCATGCCCGAAATATCCTCACCATCAAACAGGATAGTGCCTTCTGAAGCAGGAATCAGCTTGATCAGCATGCGGCCAAGCGTGGTCTTCCCGCAGCCAGATTCGCCAACGATGCCAAGGGTTTGGCCTTGCTCCAAGGTGAAACTCACATCCGTTACTGCCTGAAGTTGCGGGCGTTTACCCGTCAGGATATCAGTCATCGAACGCGAAATATCAAAGCGCTTGGTTAGGCCTTCAACGGAGATCAGGGGCTGGGTCATTCGCTGGTAACTCCGATCCAAGTATCGGTAAGTTTGGCGGCGCTGCGTAATTCATGAGCTTCGGATGCGCGGTGACAATAGGCAACATGACCCTCGCCAATGATGTGCTCTGGAGCATCTTGGGTGCAAATATCAATGGCAAAGGGGCAGCGGGCCCGAAAGCGACACCCCTTTGGCGAGTCTAGCAGGTCGGGCGGCGAGCCTTCGATGGGTGATAATTCGCGCTCTTCGCCAGCCAATTCCGGAAAGGCGTTGTACAGGCCCATAGTATAGGGGTGGGCGGGGCTGTCTAGGACGGCTGCAACCGGGCCGGATTCAACGACCTTGCCAGCATACATCACCACCACATAGTCGCAGACATAGGCAATTACCGAGATATCGTGCGTGACCAAAATCACCGAAAGATTGAGCCGCTTTTGAAGATCGGTAAACGTATCAAGCACTTGGCGCTGGATCACCACATCCAGAGCCGTCACCGGCTCGTCAGCGATCACCAGCTTTGGCGATAGCGCCAGCGCAAGGGCGATCGAAGCGCGTTGCCGCATCCCGCCAGAGAATTGATGCGGATAATCCCTGAGACGTTTGGCCTCTAACCCAACCATGGCAAACAATTCTTCAGCGCGGGTTTGGGCTGCGCTCCGGTCCATTTTGCCGCGGGAGACAAGAACTTCCTCAATCTGCTTACCTACACGCCACACCGGGTCCAGCGCATTCATCGCGGATTGCGGAACATAGGCAATATCCCGCCAGAGATGCTTTTGCATCTCGCGGTCAGATAGCGTTATCAGGTCCTTGCCTTCCAGAAGAATGCTGCCACCGGCAAAAACCGCGGAAGAGGCCATGACCCGGGTAATGGCGCGCACAGCCGTGGTTTTGCCGCACCCGGACTCGCCCACAACGCCCACCACTGCGCCAGCAGGTACATCAAAGCTGACCCCATCCACAGCACGAACGCGGCCGCGCGTGGCACGATAGTCAATCACCAAATCGCGGACTTCCAGCAACATGAGGGGTTAATCCTTCAACTTGGGGAAAAGAATTTCTTCGTAGCCCCGACTGATAAAAAATCCTGCAACCACGACCGCGATAATGCAGAAACCCGGAGGCACGAACCAATAATACTGGCCGCGACCCAGCGCTTGCGATGCATAGGCGTCCTGCAGCATATAGCCCCAGGTGACACTGTCAGATGGCCCGAACCCGAGAAAAGAAATCGACGCCTCGGTCAGGATTGCCCATCCCACCGCGATCGAGGCGTAAAGGAAGGAAAGCGACAAAATGTTTGGTGCAATATGGACGAATATAATCCGCCAATGACCGGCACCGGTTACCCGCGCCGCCTCAATAAACGAGCGTTCGCGCAGGGACATAACCTGGGCGCGGATTACCCGCGCAGATTGCGGCCAGAGCAACAACGCTATTCCCAAAACAACGTTCCACTGACTGGGATTAAGGAAGGCTGCAAGCACGATAACGAAAGGAAGGAACGGCACACCAAGGGCGATATCCGCTAGCCGCATTAACAATGTATCTATTAATCCGCCAAAAAAGCCAGAGATCAGCCCGATTATAGTGCCGATGGTCACCACACAAACCGCCGCCGTCACCCCAACGATAAGGGCCCCCCTGGTTCCCATGATCAATTGGGAAAAGATATCCCGCCCCGAATAGGTGGTGCCAAGAAGGTGGGCCTCCCCCGGCGGCAGGTTACGCGCCAGATCATAATTGGCGTCAAACAGGATTTCGCGCGGATCATGGGTGACCAGACTGTCAGCGAATATCGCGACAAGTACAAATATCAGATACAAAAGCAATCCGGCAAAAGCGAAGGGATCGCGCCGCGGGATCGCAGATGCCGAGACCAGCCCCCGCGAAATACTGAGCAGGATGCGCGCGCCGCGTCCGGGAAGGGCTATTTCATCAGCGTGTTGCAACTCTAACTCTCGGATCCAGCAGGTGATAGGATACATCGGCAATGAAGTTCATCACCACAAGAACGGCGGTAATCATCAGAAAGGCACCCTGCGCCAACGGGTAGTCAGAAGAGGCTACCGCGTTGACAAGCAAGCGGCCAATCCCCGGCCAAGAGAAAACAGTTTCAACAACCACGTTGCCGCCAACCGCCCCTCCAATCCCCAACGCAAATGCAGTGGCAACAGGTAAAAGCGCGTTACGCGCGGCATGGCGCATAACGATTGTCCAAGTCGAAAGCCCCTTCATTCGCGCCATCGTGATGAATTCTTCCTGCAGCACGTTGAGCATGTTCGAACGCATCAGCAACAATGGCAAGCCCTGAAGATAGATCGCCAACGTGATCGCCGGCAGCGCAAGATGGGATAGGTAATCGAGCGACGTGACGCGCTCCCAGCCACTGGACCAGTCGGATCCCGAGCTGTTCGCCCCGCCCGATGGAAGCCAGCCAAGATGAAAACTGAAGAACGCCAATAGAACCATTCCGAGCCAGAATTCAGGTGCAGCCCGGGTCATGAGCACAGCCGGGATGCCAAGCCCCTCAACCCAAGAGCCGCGGCGCCACGACAGATAGGCGCCCGCCACGATGCCAAAAAGATAGGCCACAGTTAATGAGGTGAGAGTCAGGATGACGGAGTTTGGAAACACCTCCATCACAACTTCGACTACAGGTTTTTTAAAGAAAAATGACTGTCCCAGATCACCTTGCATCAGGTTGCTCAGGAACAGCCAATATTGTTCGCCAAATGATTTATCAAGACCGAACTGTCGGATGAGCGCATCCTGTTGCTCGGCGGTCGTTGTGTTGTCGATAAAAGCCGCCAAAGGCGTTCCCGGCATGGTGCGAAACATCACAAAGAGGATCGTAGCAACCGCCCAGAGGACGAATATCATATGCGCGAACCGCTTTAAGAAGTAAGCCATGCCGGAAATACCTTTGTTTAGCTGACTATTTACCTAGCTTTTCAGACATGCCAGCCGGATAGTGCAGCTTGCCGCCTTTGATGACATAGCCTGCATCTTTTAGGATCGATTTGGCAAGATCCATTCCGACGGGCAATTCCTTGTCGATACCAGCTTTGTGCCAGAATGACAGCGCTGGTGAGACAACCGAATTCGCATTCACTGCAAAGCCGTTATAGGCGGCCTTACGGATCAACTCACGGTTGATAGCGGCAGAGAGGGCCCGGCGGAAAGCTGCGTCGTCGAACGGAGGACGGCGAAGGTTAAACGCCACATACTGGAACCCGATATCGACTGATTCCACTACATCCAGGTCTCCGTCTGCATTGGCAGCTTCCATCAGAAGTGCTGGGTCGCCAGTATAGTCGGACAAGAAGTTCAACTCACCTGACCGCAACATGCCCAACGTTGCTTCAACGTTAAGGACGATCCGCAGAATCCACCGCTCCATGTTAGGTGCGGCCCAGTGACCTTTGTTGGCGTCCAGCACGACTTCCTGCTGGGTGGCCCACCGGTTGAACTTGAACGGACCCGAACCAATGCGTGATGTTTCGAGAACTGATTCAGCGTTTTCACCTTCTCCCAGATTAGCGAGAAGTGGCTCCCAGATATGCTTTGGTGCAAGGTTTATCTTGGCCAAAGTTGAGGTCTCAAAAGCAGCGTTCGGCTCAGCTAAATCGAACCGGACAGTTGATGAATCCAGCACTTCGATGTTGGCAATACCGCTTACGAAAGGCTTGTACATCGGGGCATATTTGACCGGCGCGGTGAAAGAGAACACCACATCATCGATTGTAACTGGTTTGCCATCATGCCACTTCATTCCGTCGCGCAGTGTCACGGTAACGCTTTTCGCATCATCAGCCCACTGAACAGATTTGGCGGCCCAAGGCTCGGCAAGACCTGTTGGTCCAATCCGCATCATGCGGTCCCAAACCAGCTCGGTAATCCAGCTGTCGGTAGCGCCCGAGATGTAGAACGGATTGATCGCGTTCAACTCGTCGGACGAATTGAGGATCATATCTTTCTGGCCGCCCAGTGGTTTAATACCGGAAAAGGTCCAGAAGTTTTTGATACCGAGGCCAGGCTGTACAACCGTGCTTGAGGCATCCCAAACCGTTTTGTCGAAAGCGTAAGTCTGCAGCGGATGCACAAGAAACGCATAGACCTGATCTTCGTTGACGATGTCCTGCAACTGGTCGATCAACACTTTGCGATCGGCACGGTTGGCAGTTACGCGCTGCTTTTCGGCAATCTTGTCATATTCTGGATTCATATATCCAACAAAATTATAGCCCTTTTCCATGGTGGTGGAGTGGAACAGATTGTGAATCAGCTCGTCAGGGTCGGACCGCTCAGGGCGGCCAACCATCTGCCACATGGTCAGATCCCATGTGTCACGATTGTACCAGACAGCATCGGATTGTTGCGGGCGGGGCATGCCCTGCACCTGAACATCCAGACCCAGCTGGCGCCAAGCCTGCGCGATCAATTCGGCAGCTTGAAATTGTTGAGGATTTGCAGCCTGAGCGCGACTAATCAAAGTTAGCTCACGGATCGGATCGCCGCTTTGCGCAGCGGCCGGCATAGCACTTCCCATAATAGTAGCGGTTGCGGCAATGCCGAAAGCCGCACGGGTAAAGGCCGCACGCAGCAGACCCCGAGGGGTCGATTCTGTTTTTTGAGAGTCCGGCGGCATTGTCAGAGAGTTTGGTAGCATTGTCACCTCCTTATTGCGATTTTTCATCTATGAAACGCCTAGTGGCAGTCCCACATTGTTGCTTATAAATGCTAATGTCGGACCATTAATCGTGGTAACCAAGGCCCAATGTTTTTCATTAGCTGAAACGTTGTTTTATTACTATGCAACATGACTTTGGTTAGGTAAACAACTTTTAACAA
>JAACDV010000131.1 GCA_009936825.1 Bacteroidota bacterium
CTGATTTTCTATGGCAAAATATACAAATGTCGTCAGGTTCAAAGTGAAACCTGGCAAACAGCAGGAATTTGAGTCTGCATTCAGCAAGGCTGAAAAATGGGACGGGCAATTGCTCCAAATTCTGGCGCGGACTGGTGAGCAAACCTATGTAGGCTATGGCTTGTGGGAAAGTGAAGAAAAAATGACAAATGCGATGCCACTGATGATTGGGTTGCTCGACAGTGCCCGGCACTTGCTCGAAGAAATGTCACCCGAGCTGGGCGTAACAGACCCGGTTTCAGGTACCGTTGTTTTTGAAAAAGAGATGTGATCAGGCCAGCACTGCAACAATCCCGAAGCCCAGAAAGATTTTATATGGCAATGCTGGCAGACTTTATCCGGCTCAGACTAATTTAAAAACGCCACTAATCCAACAGATCAGAAAGTTCACAAAATGAAAAATTTTATGGTTACACATACTCTGAAGTCAGAAGAAGCCATGGAGACCTATTTCGCAGCGATAGAAACGATGAGCGAAGCGGATATTCGTGGCGCAATGAAAAATGAAAAAGCGTCATTTCAGATGCAATGGAATGCGGGGAAAAATGACAAAGTTATGTTTTGCTGGTGGAAGGCGGAAAGCCCCAAGGCAATCATCGAAACGCTGGGCGACATGGGCTCGTTGTTTGATAATGACATCAGAGAAATGCCAAACGTTTTAGACTTCCCAGACTGACTTAATGAGGAGACTTTTATGTTATTTAAATTTGCCTGGACACATTCTCAAGAGGCGAGAGACAAAACCATCAAGCAGTTTATGGAAACCGGCGGAATGCCGCCTGAGGGCGCAATTTTGCTGTCGAGATACCACAATCTAGACGGTACGGGTGGTTTTGCCATTGTTGAAAGCAGTGATGCTGCGGCTCTTGCAGACTACGCCCTCGATTGGAACGGCCTCATTAAAATCGACATTACGCCTCTCATGGATGATGAGACGATTGGCGGTGTATTGAGTAAAAAATTCAACTGAATTACCTGATCATTTCAACCAGAGGAGACATATTGTGAGCAACATGTATAAAAAATCATTTGATGACGCAGACGAGGTCAAAACGCCGCCAAAGGCGCATGTCTCAGTTGTTAAGCTTGGAACAATGAATGCATCAAAAATGGTGTTAGAACCAGGTTGGAAATGGTCAGATTGCATAAAACCGCTCGTTGGCGGCGACAGCTGTCAGGCAGGGCATATAGGTGTGATTATTCGGGGCAAACTGATGTGTGTCCATGATGATGGAACCGAAATATTGGCAGAAGCGGGGGATGCCTATTACTTTGCGCCCGGCCATGACGGTTGGGTCGTTGGTGATGAAACAGTGATCGCCTACGAGATTGTCGATGGCGGCAAAGATTATGGCCCCTGGACATCAGCTTAACTGGTTACCCAATGGCTTCATCAGCATTAAAATGAATCGGTGAGACCAGCCTTTGTGCTGGTTTCAACTTGCGGCTGTATTTTTAAACTTAACAGGTGGAAAAAATGAAGTTTTTATTTCTGGGACGATATTCGAATGCAGGCCTTGCCGGATTTTTGCAAAATCCCGGCGATGACCGGCGTGCGGCAATTTCTGCAATGGTTGAAAAATCAGGCGGCACACTCATTGACATGCAATTTCTGCGCGGTAAATACGACATCGCCGTTGTTGCAGAGGTTGCAAGTTTTGAGGATGCAGCGGCGGTAAAAGTCCTTGTGGTAGCATCAGGGGCGTTAAATGATCTGGAAATGTTGGAATATATTGACATGAATGACATCGCGGGTCGCGCCAACAAGATGACCGGGGCATATAGAGCGCCAGGCGGTTGATAAACCATGGGAGGGACGCATGCCAAAAGGTTATGTGGTAGCGAATATTCGGGTCAGAGATCAGGAAAAGTTCCAGCAATTTTCGGGAATGGCGGGGCCGGCTATTCAAAAATACGGGGGTAAAGTGTTAGCCCGTGGCGCTGTCGCCGACCGGCTTGAAGGCGACGTCGATGGCATCGTTATGATGATTGAGTTTGAAAGCAAAGACGCTGCCAACACATTTTATCATAGTGAAGAATATCAGGCGGCAAAAACAGTCCGGGAAGAATGCGCCGATACCGACCTGATGATTGCCGAAGGCGTCGCCGAATAAAGCGCTGTCGAATATAGCTTTTTCGCTGAGGGTAACACGCTTTTGGCTACCAATATCCTTTGATTGATTTCACCCTTTCGGCGAAATTGGTGATGCATTTATCGGCGTTGGTCGCCGGGTCGTCATAACATGTCTCGAGGATCTGCTCGATCGCCGAAATAACCGGCGCCATCTGATAGAGCCGCGCTTGTTTGGTGATCGGCACACAGATACTTACACTGGCCGATTGTGCGATGGGTGACCGGGCGGCATCGGTCACCGCAATCGTCGGAATGCCCAGCTGGTAAGCCGCCTGCACCAGCCGCACCGTTTCCGTCGCATAGGGAGATGTTGAAAAAGCAATCAGCAGATCGTCGCGTGACAGTCGCGCCAAATCTTCGGCTGTGACCGACGCCGATGGCGGCATCAAATGAAAATTATTAAACACCATCCGGCCCATATAATTCATATAGAGGGCAAA
>JAACDV010000132.1 GCA_009936825.1 Bacteroidota bacterium
TCAACCTGCTTATTTTTAACCATCTGGGTTAAATCATTCCAGCTAAGTACCGCTTCCATTTTAATTCCTCCAAATTGTCACCTAGCCGTTTTAACTCTGGGTGATCTGATATTGAGAACGCGCCACCCATTCTGGATGAATTTCTATTCCCCATCCAGGTTCATCGGTTACCGCAACATGCCCATTGTCGATATCATATGGTGATTTAACAAAAATCCCCTCCTGCCAGGGATAATAGTCAGCCCCTTCAATGGAAAATTCCAGATACTTTCCAGCATTTGGAATAGCCCGCAACAAATGCATAGTGAAAAGCGTTACCATTGAAAGGTTGGCGCAATGCGGCGTAACAGGTAGGTTTGAAGCCGCGGCCATGCGGCACACGCGCAGAGTCCGACAGATGCCACCAAGATAGAGAATGTCAGGTTGAACGATATTAACGACCTGCTGATCAATCATGTTTTTCCAGACTGGTAGTTCACAATCCTGCTCGCCACCTGCGACATCAATTGTCAATGCTTCGTTGACTTGTGTTGTCTGGTCTAACTCCCAGTACGGACATGGTTCTTCGTAATGACAATAGCCATGATCTTCCAGCATACGACCAACTTCGATGGCACGTTGCGGCGTATAGCAGCTATTGGCATCAATCAGCATATCAACCTTGTCGCCCAATTCGCGCCGCATGGTAGGGATGATTTCTTCTGTTCTGCCAGGCCATTCATCTTTATTGCGGCCAACTTCTGCGCCAGCCCGCACCTTGAATGCATTAAAGCCATATCTATCTCTTAGGGCCTTAAGCCGTTCTGCCTCAGCTGCTGGCGTTATATCGCGCTTCATCGAGCTTGCGTAGGCACGGACGATGCCCGGTGACCCGCCAAGTAAGGACGCAACTGGCTTGCCAGCGACCTTGCCACGCAGATCCCAGATCGCAGTGTCAATGCCCGCCATGGCACGCCGCAGATATGATCCAGGAAATTTATGTTCGCGCTCAGTAATAAAATCAAGCAGATCATCCAGATCCGTGATGTCTTTGCCCACTCCCCACGGGGCAACTTGCCGGTGCAGTACCTGACAGGTAATATCACTATTATAGGTCGACACTTGACCCCAGCCCTGATGGCCATCTTCGGCGGTAACGCGCACAAAGCCGATATATTGGGTACAGAACGTTTCTATTGATTTGAGTTTCATTTTACTCTTGCTTTCTCGATGTCGTCCTTAATGAATTTCGCCGCCATTTCCCCAACTATGA
Source organism: Bacteroidota bacterium (assembly GCA_009936825.1). Next base: position 1,253 of record JAACDV010000132.1, read on the forward strand.
TGGCGGGGGCGTTGGTGTTTCCTGATGGGATGGTTGGAAAGATTGACGCATCGGCGATGCGCAAATTTATCAGCCCATGAACCTTTAACCGGTGATCCACGACAGATGTAGCGGCGTCGCTGCCCATTCGGCATGTGCTGCATTGGTGAAAAACCGTCCAGCTAGCCGCCCGGACAGCGGCAAGAATATCATCATCACTCTGGTGGTCTTTGCCGGGAAAGATTTCACAATCGGTCATCGCCGCCAAGCTAGGCATGCTGGTGATTTTCCTGACAAAATTAGTGCCTGCAATCATCATCTGGCGGTCTTTTTCAGTGGTAAGATAATTGCCTTGCAAATGCGGTGGAATGGTTGGGTCAGGCGACAGGATTTCAAGAAACCCCCGACTTTCAGGCTTGCAGGGGTTGAAGCCGATGCGGTAAGCGGGGAATGGATCAGGGCTCATCAGAGGCCTTGTACCAACCGGCGCTGTTCGGTAGCTCATCGGATTAAAATACAACTGTAAATCCGGTGGACCTTCACCTTGATCAAGCCGGACAAAGCCGCCAGCCTGATTGAGGCTCATCGAAAGCGGGCCATTGCGTCCCAGCAGAAATTGTAAACCAACCCATGCCTTGCCCCAAAGGGGACGCAATAGTTGATTTAACGTTGGCACCATTGCGCGGTAGGTCAGTTCAAAGCCCAAATGATCAATCAGGTTACGCCCGACATGGGGCTGATCCATTATCACCTCAATCCCCATTTTGCTAAGCAATGGAGCAGGGCCAATACCAGAAAGCTGCAACAATTGCGGGCTGTTAATCGCACCACCGCATAGAATGATTTCTTTGGTCGCTGTAGCAATACGTGTTTTGTCGCCACTGATATAATCCACCCCGGTTGCAACGCGGCCATCAAAACGGATGCGCGTCACCAACGCGTCAGTGGCGATGGTGAGGGTCTGCCGCTTTGCCGCTGGCTTGAGATAGGCATTGGCCGTAGAGGCGCGCAGCCCATTTTTGGTGGTGATCTGAAACGTCGCCGCGCCATTCATTGAATCAACATTGTAATCGTCATTAAGGGGAATACCGGCCTCTTTGGCAGCCCTGAGATACGCCTTTGTGATGGGGTGAATATTGGCGCTGACATCGGTAACACCAACAGGTCCATCGCTTCCTCTTGCAGGCCTTTCTGGTCCCTGCCATTGTTCGATGCGGCGAAACAGCGGTTCGACATCGGCCCAGCTCCAGCCGGGCGCCACCGCATTCCATTCGGCATAATCCTGCTGGTGACCACGCACATAGACCATGGCGTTAATTGCCGATGATCCGCCCAAAACCTTACCGCGAGGCCAGTAAATTGAACGGTCATTCAGGTTTGGTTCGGCAGCGGTGTGATATTTCCAATTAAAACGCTTGTCGTAAAACATCTTGCCATAACCGATGGGGATATGCAGATACGGGTGGTTTCCGCGCGGCCCCGCTTCGAGTAACAGCACGCGGATATGGCTGATCTCGCTGAGCCGAGCAGCCAGTGCCGCCCCAGCTGACCCCGCCCCGATGATGATGTAATCAAATTCATTCATAGGCTGGTCATCACCTGACGCATATCCGCCCTTGCAAAGCGGTACGGCTGTTGTTGATCCTTGCGCTTTTGCCTTTTCGGGCCTGATGCCGCCATCTGCGCGACAAAGCTGTTTTTTGCCAAGTCATAAATCATGTTAAATCCGATAGCTGTCTGCGCCGATATCACCAGCCCACCCCCAAAACGCCAGCAGCGGTAATTGCTTGGTGTTGATGGCATGTGGCTGAAATGGCAAATGGTGGATGATATCACCCGGTGCCTGTAGCCGCCAATCTTCATCACTGACTTGCCACGCCGCAAAACCCGATAGCGGCAGATAAATTTCCTCGGCAGCATGGCTATGACGGGGATATAGAATATCAGCATCCTGAAAGAATAACCCTGCGCGTATATTGTCATGGGTGATCTGGCCTGTTGGCCCGATAATTTCACAAACCGCCAGATGTTTGGCAACCGCTTGTGGAACATGTCCAAAGCCAGGGTGGCGCCAACTCAGATAGCTGGCACACTCCTGGATCATCAGGATATTGCAACTGCTGCTATCTGGACAAGCCCGCGCAATGTAATCAAGGCTTTTTTTTGCATGTTGGGGTGACAGGGGCGGGATATGCAGGTTATTGCGCCCGCCAGCGTCCAGCGCATTTGACAGGGTTTGACAGATTGCAAGATCTGACCTTTGTAATTTTTCGGCCATTGATGCAAGTAGCGTGGCGACGGCGCTAGTCATTTTGATCATCCTTTCAAGTCAAACGATCAGTTTTTGCAACGAGGTGGTGATCAGTTGATAAAGACCAGCCGCCGTCTGTCCCATAGGTTGGCCATCGGGCGTGA
>JAACDV010000133.1 GCA_009936825.1 Bacteroidota bacterium
ATCCAGAATCACGTCATGATCCAGCATGAAACCGGCAACATTTTCTGCATCGAGCCAGGTCATTACCGGATTGATCGAAATTTCCGGGTTCAGCGCGCCAATAGCGGCGGCGGCCTGCGCTACCTTGTTGGATCCGATGCTGGCTGTGGTGTGGACAATCTGCCGGTTCAGGTTGGTCAACTCAACCTGTTCATTATCTAGGATTGTGATATAACCAATTCCGGCGGCGGCAAGATAGAACAATGCAGGTGCGCCCAACCCGCCAGCACCAACGACTAGAACGCGCGCATCAAGCAAAGCCTGCTGCCCGTCTTCCCCTAGCTCGGGCATGATCACTTGGCGCGCATATCTCTCGAGATTTTCATCACTCAGCATCGGCTAAACTCCGGTTGACCCAAACCCGCCAGCACCGCGCCCGGTCTCATTCAGGCTGCCTGACAGCCGAAATTCACTTTGAATGACCGGTGCTACGACCATCTGCGCCACACGCATGCCGCGGAAAACTGTAAAATCCGTATCACCAAGATTGAGCAAAATGATCTGGATTTCGCCGCGATAATCGCTGTCGATGGTGCCGGGGGCGTTGGCGATCGTCACACCATATTTTGCGGCCAGCCCTGATCGTGGGCGTATCTGAACCTCAAATCCGGCGGGAATGGCCATCGCAAGGCCAGTGGGAATGGTCGCTCGCCCGCCTGCAGCCACAGTCACATCAGCATCGGTGGCAGCGTGGATATCCATGCCCGCAGCCCCCGTACTTTTATATGAAGGCAGCGGTAGATCGCCGAAATTCGGCAACCGTAGAAGGTCAATTACGGGGGTATCACTCATGCGAAATGTTCCTCGATCCGGTCAACCAGAATTTCGGCGAGAGCCTGTTTTGGCATCGATGGCCAATCTTCGCTTGCATTGCCGGTCAGCAGCATCGCGGTATTCGTATCGCTATTGAAAACGGAACTGCCATCTTTGGCGGTGACTGCATTTGCCACAATCCAGTCGCAGCCTTTTCTAGCCAGTTTAGCGGCGGCATTTTCATATAGATTTTCGGCCTCGGCGGCGAATCCGACAACCAGACGCGGGCGATCAGCATGCAGCGACAGGCTTTGTAGAATATCCGGATTTTCAACCAGCTTCAGTGAGGGCGCCGACGCGCCCTCCTGCTTTTTTATCTTGCCATTAATGCTGTCTTCAACGCGCCAATCGGCTACCGCAGCCGCACAAATGGCGATATCGGCAGGAAGCGCTGCGGTGCAGGCTGCCAGCATATCGCGCGCGCTTTCAACAGGAACATGATCGACAGCGGGCGGCGGGCTTGTTGCCACAGGACCGCTGATAAAGGTAACACGCGCGCCGCGGGCGGCCAGTGCGGCAGCGATGGCATTTCCTTGCTTGCCCGACGACCGATTGGCAATAAAACGCACCGAATCAATCGGCTCAATGGTCGGCCCCGAGGTAACAATCGCGTGCCGTCCCGTCAAGGCGCCAGATTTTGCGGCCACGCCTAGCGTGGGCGTTTCTGCAGCCAGCATCGACGTTGCCGCCAGAACGAGGTCGTCCGGCGTGCTCAACCGGCCATATCCCTCTTCTCCACAGGCAGTGTCGCCGGAAACGGGACCAACGAAATGGATTCCGCGTGCCTTCAGCCGTGCCAGATTTTCTTGGGTCGCGGGATTTTGCCACATTGCCGGGTTCATCGCCGGGGCAATCAGCACGGGCGCATTTGTTGCAAGCAAAATGGTCGTCGCCAGATCATCGGCCATTCCGTTTGCAAAGCGGGCCATCAGATTTGCGGTGGCCGGAACGACAAGAATCAGATCGGCCTCACGCGCCAGCCTGATATGCCCCATCTCTGCCTCATCAGTCAGCGAGAATAGGTCGGTATAAACCTTTTCCGCGGTTAATGCTGATAGACTTAGCGGGGTGATGAACTGGCGCGCACCAGACGTCATAACGCCGCTCACCCGAATGTCATGATCCTGCAGCCGGCGGGAAACCTCCAACGCCTTATAGGCAGCAATGCCGCCGCCAACAATCAACAACACGCGCTGCCGGGCTATGCTAGTGGGCATTATTTGTCCGGTAATTTCCAGACTGGCAGGGTCAACCGCATATCCCCGCGCCCGAAGCGCATCACATACCGGGCCAAAGGCACGCTGCGGAAGTTCATTTCGCGCCAGATAATTGCTGATCGCACTCCCCCCGACGCCAAGAAGCTGTTGCAAAGCTTCGCGCCCGCCAAGGGCGGTAATCAATGTTGAAACATCATATTTTTTCATAAAATTACCATATTGATTATTTTTGTGAATTTATATGAAAAATGATGAAATCGCAATGCTCAGAGCAAGAAGTGAGATAAGCAACGGCAGGCGAGAGGGCCGGACGGGTTCCTCGGCGGCAGGTTTGGCCTCTAGCGTCGCCAGAATCCGGGGAAGCCGGGAGGCAAACATCATCACCTCTTCAATCAGCGCTTCTGCCCGGCGAGAGAAATTGACCTGGTCCTGCATCCAGTCTGAGGCAAGAGGCCGGGCCAGCGTCCACATATCCGCCCCGGGGTTCAACTGGCGGGCTACGCCTTCGGCCATCATCATGGTTTTCTGCAGGATATTAAATTGCGGTTGAACGTTGATCGAAAACCGTGTTGAAAGCTGAAAAATCTGACCAAGCACGGTGCCAAGTGAAACTTGGCCAAGAGGCTTGCCCATAATCGGATCGGCAACGGCGCGAATTGACTGGGCAAAATGCCCTAGCGCAACATCCTCACCAAGCATTCCGGCATCAAAGTGGAGTTTCGCCACCTGATCATAATCACGGTCCAGCATGGCGGTTAAAAGCCGTGCAAGGAACATTCTGTCGGCAAAATCAAGCTGTCCCATGATGCCGAAATCAATTGGTACCAACTTGCCATCGGGGGCGATGAAAATATTACCCGGATGCATGTCGGCATGAAAAAAGCCGTCGCGAAACACCTGATTGAAAAAACACCGCGCTGCCACTTCGGTGATGGTGCCAACGTCATGTCCGGCGGCGGCCAGCCCGTCAATATCATCAATCCGAACGCCTTCGATCCATTCAATAACCAGCATCGCGGCGGTGGTATGTTCAAGATCAATCCATGGCACATGGATACCGTCATCACCGGCCATATTTTCGGCCAGCTTGCCCGCGGCGGCGGCTTCCAGACGAAGATCAAGCTCGATATCAGAAATCTGGGCGAATTGATCAACCGCGGTGACCAGCTTTAGACGGCGCAGGTTAGGCGCGACCCATTCCAAAATTCGGGCAAGCGAGTAAAACAACCTAGTGTCGGCCTGTAGGCGGCGATGGATATCGGGCCGCAAAAGCTTGATCGCAACATCCCGCCCGTCCAAAAGCTGGGCGCGATGAACCTGTGCAATCGACGCGGCGGCAACAGGTTCGGGATCAAAACGGCTGAAAACCTCGTCGATGGGCTTGCCTACTTCACGCGTTACATGACGGCGCGCTAGGTCGGCACTGAAAGGTGGTAGCCGGTCCTGAAGGAGACTGAGCGACAGGGTCATTTCAGGACCAATCAAATCGGCCCTCGTTGATAGCGCTTGCCCGAATTTAATAAAGCCTGGCCCTAGCTGTATGAACGCTTCGGCAAGGGCGCTGCCCGCATCACGCTTGGCACTGCCTGACCGCATTAACCGGTCCATCCCGCTGCAAAGCCGTCTTAGCCAAGTTGGCAACAGCGCGCCGCGCGACAGATGGCCCAGCGTTCCGGCCCGGCCAAGGTGCCAGCCAATCATCGGGAGGCGCAGTAACGCCAAAAACATCTGCCAGCCGGAAACGCGCATCAGTCTAGCTTCCATCCGGAATGAATGCAGGCAATGCCGCCAGAAAGACGGCGCATTCGAACTTGGGCAAATCCGGCTCCAGCAAACATGTCTGCCAGAATTTCGGGACTGGGAAAGGTACGAATTGATTCAACCAGATATCGATAGCTGTCGGCGTCGCCTGCCACCACTTGCCCCAGACGCGGTAAAACGTTGAACGACCATGCGTCATAAATACGTCCCAGCGCGGCGCTATTCACTTGCGAAAACTCTAACCAGAGAAACCGGCCACCCGGCCGCAAAATACGGTGTGCCTCGGCAATTGCGGCATCCCGGTCGGTAACATTTCGCAGTCCAAAGGCAATGGTGACAAAATCAGCGCTATTGCTCTCAAAGGGCAGAGATTCAGCATTGGTGACGCACCATTCCAATCGGTCTGCCACTTTGCCAAGATCACGGCGGGCGCGTCCTGCGTTCAGCATAGCTTCGTTGATATCGGTGATCACCGCGCTGCCGCCACCGGCGCGCAAAAACCGCAGGCTGATATCGCCGGTACCGCCAGCAAGATCGACCAGTTTCTGTCCGGGCTGTGGTGCCATCCAGTCAATCATCGCGGTCTTCCACAGCCGGTGAACACCACCGCTCATCAGATCATTCATGACGTCATAGCGGCTGGCGACCGAATCAAAAACATCACGGACCATGCCGCTTTTTTCTTCGCGGCGGACGGTGCGGAAGCCGAAATCAATGACTTCTGGGCCAGTTTGCCTATCTTTCATGTCCTGCGTATCTTTCATCTTGAGAATTTTTCTCATATTTCAGGCTCTCATAACCCCAGGCTCTCATAACCTTGGGCTCTC
>JAACDV010000134.1 GCA_009936825.1 Bacteroidota bacterium
AAAATATCCGTCGCACTTTCGGCGACTTCGCTAAGCGCTAACAGAGCACGATCGAGGAGGCTTGGTTCAATTTGATCATCATTCATAAGACTCTCGCAATAAAAGCGGAACAGAACTTTCGGGTTATCGGAGATTGATGCGGTCTTTTACCATTTTTAGTCAAGTTTTGCATCGCCTCATCAAGTAAAGCTGCCGTGTTATGGGCCTAACTATTGGAAACTGGTATTTCGTGCTTATCTAAACAGTCTAACGGGAGTTTATATGCCGCTGCCATTCAGCATGTACGGGTGCCAGCATGTACGGGTGCCAGCTTGTACGGGTGAGGGAAAGATCAATGATGAGCGAGATTTTCACGCGCGCGCTTATGACAATTCTAGGATTTGCGCTGGTAGCAGGAGCAAGCGCGGCCAATGCGTCTACTGTTAAACTGGGGGCGGCTAAAATGGCGGTTAGCGATAAAAATATGAGTTATAAAATTGGAGTCAATTCGGGCTCGGCGCATGATTTTACCTTTAATAATATCGAAGGTGGCAAGCTGGCGCTGGCCGATTTTGCTGGACAGCCAATTTTGCTGGTTAATACGGCGTCAATGTGCGGCTTCACCAAACAATATGCCGCCTTGCAGGAAGTCTGGAGCGAATATCGCGACCGTGGGCTGGTTGTGATTGGTGTGCCAAGCGGTGACTTTGGTGGTCAGGAATATGATAGCGCAGAAAAAACCAAGCAATTTTGCGAAGTGAATTACGGCATTGATTTTCCGATGACCGAAAAAGTGAGAATCAAGGGCAAGGACGCTCATCCCTATTACCGGTGGGTAGCAAGCGAAGATGCGAAAAAAATGCCGCGCTGGAATTTCCACAAGCATCTGATCGATGCTGATGGCAATCTTGTCGAGTGGTTTGCCTCTACCACGTATCCGAAAGCAAACCGGGTGATCAGGGCGATCGAAAAGCTTTTGCCCCGCTAGAAGATAAGGCTCGCAAAAGGGCGTTTGATAGGTCATCTATTTATGGGTCAATCTGTTCCGGTGATGGTTAAGAAAGGTGTTGTTGTCATGCAAGAAGTTGCCTTACGCCGGGTGTTGTCGGACGAGATTCATGCCCGTGCTTTTCATGATTTTGAAGGCGCCGGCCGCTTTATCCGCTTTGTCTTTCTGAACGAAGATAAGACGGTTCAAAAATCCGGCGACATCCTCGATTACATCAACGCATTTCTAACGCTGAAAGGAAAAACCCCTATTGCGGAAGGGGAAAAATTCCTTCGGATAGAAATGGACGGCTTTGTCCTGCGTGTAGAACAGCACACCGAATTTATCTCGATTAGTTTTATCGAAAAAAGCATTAAGGTGACATCGGGCCTCCTCGCCGATGCGTTTGATCCGGAAAAAGCAGGCGTTCCGGTGGCTTGGGCCATGGATATTCCTGCCCCGCTATTTCACGCAATTTGGCTGGAAATCGGCGGCAAGGAGCCGCGTGGCAATACGCCGGAGAAAATGCAAACCATCTTACAAAGCAGGGGTGTTGCCGCGAACTCCTTCAGCGATGGCGACGCGACGCTGCATTTCGGCTTTGATATTGATGATGCCGGATTCTCGCGCATTGCGCTGTTTAACGAGAAGATCGTGCCGAACCGCATGGGCCGGGTTGTACAGCGAATCGTCGACCTTGAAACCTACCGGATGCTAGCCCTTCTCGGTTTTGCCACGGTCCGAGAAAATGGCGCTGCGCTTGGCAGAATTGAGCGCGTCGTTGGCGCTCTGACAATCGATCTGGCGGCACAGATCAAGCAGGCTGGCGGGCAGGTACAACAGCTGTTGTCGGTGCTGTCATCACAAGCTGCTGATCTTGAGGAAATTTATTCGCAAACATCATACCGGCTTGCCGCAACGAAGGCCTATGAGGCCATTTTGATGGACCGGATTAACAGTCTGAATACATCGCGTTTACAGGGTTTTCAGGGGCTTCGCGGGTTTCTCGGTCGCCGGATGACGCCGGCGCTGGATAGCTGCCGGGCTTTTTCTGAACGACTGGCCCGCCTGTCAGAACGTGTGACGCGCGCCGGTGATCTGTTGCAAACCCAGACAGAAATGATCATTCAGCACCAAAATCGTGATCTGTTGCGCTCAATGAATGTGCGGGCGCGTCACCAGCTTCGCCTCCAGCAAACGGTCGAACGATTATCGATCGCGGCGGTGACCTATTACGGTGTCGGGCTGGTTGGATTTCTTGCCAAACCGCTACCGCTTGATGTCTGGGGCTGGGATATTAATTTGGTGAAGGCAGCGGCGGTACCCATCATTGCGCTAATGGTCTGGGCGGCGGTCCATAAGGTAAAAACCTCACTTCACGGCGAAGAGGCCAACGATACCGAATAAGAGGTGGCCTATTCGACCAGGCCTGCGCACCATGCCAGCGTTGCCCGGATATGCCAGTTCAGCGCCTGATCGTGAAACCCGACATGCCCGCCCCCCTTGGTAACGACAATTTGCGCGCCCGGCGAATTGCTGGCCCCGTTTTTGTCAATCAAAGGCTGGTCAAGGGCTGGCTCAGCTGGCACCCAAGGGTCATTCGATCCGTGCAGAACCAAGACCGGAATTGGCACGTCCTCTAGTCGATGATGAACGCTGGCCGCGCGGTAATAGGTTCCGCTATCGGCAAACCCGCCAAGCGGGGCGGTCACATAATCATCAAATTCATAAAGGGTGCGTGATGTTTTTGCTGCAGCCAGATATGAAACATCCAGCCCCGGAACGCCTGCCGCCATTTTTCTTAACCCATCCAGCATATGACGGATATAGGGCCAGTTGCGCCGCGCGTTAAAGGCCGCAGCGGTCGCAGCCATATCCAGCGGTGTGCCAATCGTCACCAGCCCGGCAAGGCGGCGCGCGGTATCGGGAAAATCCAGCGCCATGTTCAGCGCGGTGGTTCCGCCAAGCGAATGCGCAACCATAAAGATAGGTACTCCCGGATCATTCTTTGCAGCGGCATCAATAAAGGGCAGCAGATCAGCGCCAGCAGCGGCGTGATAGGTCTTGCGCGCCATCTGACGCGCCGCGCCAGCCCCGCGCATATTCACCCGCAACAGGCTGTAACCCGCGGCCAAAACCTGAGGTGTTAGCCACCAGATATGCTGGGCATCCATACAGCCAAGCAAGCCGTGAACCGCAATGATACAGCCGCGCCGTCTTGTGCCAGCATTCGGTAACGCCGGATGAAATGCCGCCAGCAATCTATCCCCGTCATCAAGATCAATTTCAATGCGGCGTGATGGCGGCGGCGGCGGGGCATCGCGCCGGATAAAGTTACGGACCGTCTGCGCATCCCCGCCAATCCACGGGAATGCTTCGCCGCCAAAGGGAGGGATTAGCCCGCCAACATCATTTCGCACGAAAGTCATTATTTGGTCCGACCACCATCAAATTCATTGCTATCAGGTTTGATTATCATCAAGTCTGGCTTCAAAAAAAGGCAAGTTCCGCGATCGAAATATCGGCAGCATAATCGCGCCCATAAGCCACAATTCCGATGCTGGTAATGCTGTCGCTGTGGGGGTGGGTCGGGATTTGTGCGTTGCCTGCGGCAATGTTTTCGGCGTTGCTGTGGATAAAGCTGTCAAACGGCAAATCAAAGATCTGCCAATCCGCACCAACGGTAAAACTGGCCGCATAATAATGCCAGGGCCGGCGTGTATCGCGCGTACGAAGATGGATATAATAGGTCTCGCCATTGCCCCGTGCCATAATCCGAATGCCGCCCAACCCTGTTTGGCCAATACGGGTGTTCGGGGCGGCAGAAAGATTGACCCCGGCGCGAAGCTGGATAAAGCCGCCATTATTCTTGGTACTGACATCGCCGGTCATCCGCGCAAATGACTGCGCCTCATCCCCCTCAAAACGAAGCTGTCCCGTTGAGACTCCGCCCATCACCTGATCAGTGACAAATTGCCAGTAGCGGGCGTTTTCAGGGCTCATAGGGAATCTCAAAACGGATTTGGCCATCGCTTGGTCGTTGTCCTTCGAGTTGGGCATAGCACCTTCAGCGCTGGTTGCGCGATCAATTCCAGAATTACCGGCAGCAAGAGCCATTGGGCCGGATATAACCGATACCAGAATACCCAAGTAGAGGATGCCCAAGTACGGGATGATGGGTGCCATTTTTGTCATTCGTTCATCTTCATCATTCGGTGAGCCTTCTAAATGGTTATCGACGCGGTCTATGTAAAGCATGGCACCCATACCGATCGGCTGATTGGCAAATTACACTGGAAAGTTGCCCGTCGCTTTGGCAAGATTGTCCCGATTTTTGGAAAAGTTTAATCAGGTGGAAATGATGAGTGAGTCGGGAAAAACCATGCCGCAGATCGAAGTGATACTGGCAGCATCAGGTCTGGAGTTTGAGGTTTGGCCCTGCGATGATGCGCTTGCGGACACGGCGGCATTTTGCGCGCATTACAACGTGCCTCCGGAAAATTCGGTTAATGCCATTCTGGTGCGTTCAAAAAATGATGAAAGCCAGTTTGCCCTGTGCATGGTGCCAGCCACGCATCGGCTGGATGTGAATAATACTGTCCGCAAACGCCTTGGTGCAAAAAAAGCCTGTTTTGCCTCGCCGGATGAAACGCGGGCAATCACCGGAATGGAAATCGGCGGGGTGACGCCAATCGGCCTTCCTGCCGGGGTCAGGGTCTGGGTTGAAGATAGTGTGATGGCGCTGGATTATATTATTCTTGGCGGTGGTAATCGAACCTCGAAGGTGAAGGTGCCGCCAAGTATTTTTCTGGCGTTGCCCGATTGTGAAAGCGTTGTCGGTCTGGCCAAGTCATCTACTTGAAGCGCCGATCAAGAATTGCGGCTTCGCGTTTTCCTGATTAAGGTAGGAATCAAAGCCGGGACCAATAGGTAGGATAGAGTATTATGATTTACGGTCCGATGATAAGAAAGTTTGGATTTGGCGGCAGATTTTCAGTGCTAACCAAATCCGCAATCAAATGTGTCATAATACCGGCATTGATGTTGGCCGGGGTATTAGCACCGGTTGCCGGAGTGTGGGCAAAAACGCCGATCCCCTGCGAAGTGACGGTGAAGTTTGAGGATGACCCCGAAGGCGTTGCCACCATCTATCGGTTGCGTCTTCAATATAAAAATACAACCGCCCGTCCGATTACCCATATCTCGGTTCTGACATTTGATGGCGGCGGTAATGAGGTTGGCAATAGCGACGCTGATTGCCGGAAGGAAGGCAAGGGGCTGGATGCTGGTCAGACCGGTCAATGCCTGAATGATCTTCAGATTATCACCGGGCGCATGGCCAATCGGTTGACCTTTCAGGACTGGCTGGCGATGATCCGTGATCAACAGGATAAACTGACATCGGTGACGCGCTGCAAGGTCGTCGGGGCCCGGTATCAGGCGGATTAAGGGGGTAGCTGCACCCGGATCAGGAAAGGAAATGTCATGAAGACAAAATTACCAACCACAGTGATTGGGTCTTTTCCTAAGCCGGATTATTTGCCGATCCGCGACTGGTTCGATTCAGCACGCGATAATGGCACGATGAACGCCCCCTCGGTTACCCGCAATTACTCGCAATATTCGACCTCGGATGAAGATGAGGCGCTGTTTGTTCGCGCCGCCGAAGAGGTTATCGCGCTTCAAGTTGAGGCTGGTATCGACGTGCCAACCGATGGCGAGGTGCGGCGGGAAAACTATATCCACTATCATTGCCGTCATGTCAGTGGATTTGACTTTGCTGATCTGGAACACCGCGTGCTTCGTGATGGCGCGTATGAAACTGATCTACCGGCAATTCGGGGCAAGGTGCGTCATGAAATGGCGCCTTACAGTGTTCATGATTTTCGTGCCAGTCAGCGTGTCAGTTCGCGTGATGTGAAATTTACTATGCCCGGGCCGTTGACGATTATGGATACGACCGCTGATTGTTTTTATGAGGACCGGCCAAGGCTGGCAGCGGACCTTGCCGCAACAGTGAATAAGGAAATTCTGGCGCTGGCTGATGCAGGCTGCAAGATTATTCAGGTGGATGAACCGCTATTTGCCCGCCAAGTGGATGACGCCATGTCCTTTGGGCTGGAAGGGCTGGATAGATGTTTTCACAAAGTTCCTGCGCATGTTACGCGCGCGGTTCACATCTGTTGCGGCTATCCTGATTATCTGGATGATGAGGATTATAAAAAGGCCGACCCGTCCAGTTATCATGCGCTCGCGGGGGCCATGGATGATTTGGATTTTCATCAGGTGTCGATCGAAGATGCGCATTGCTGCAATGATCTTGAATTGCTGGAGTTATTCAGCCAGAAGAGTGTGATTTTCGGGTCAGTGGCGGTGGCACGAAGCCGTGTAGAAACCATCGATGAAGTTATTGAACGGTTGGGGCTGGCGCTGATGCATATTGACCGTGACCGGCTGGTGGTTGCGCCTGATTGCGGACTTGGCATGCTGACGCGTGATCTTGCTGTCGCCAAGCTGAAAGTGATGTGCGCGGCTGCAGCGGAAATATAGAAAATCTTCGCTGGAATCCAGCCCCAGTTTCAAGATGAAATAACCGCCGTAAACCCCAAGCGATTAAGTCCCCGTCGTTTGCCAATACGCATGTCCAAAACCTGTTTACATAAATCCTTAATATATCAAATAAGTTAAAATTAATATTCGGTATATGGATTTTTCAAGGAGGATTTGGTGATGAAACGGCTTGCTTTGGTGATGGTTTTATGTGTGTCGATGGGGGGCGTGCCAATGGCTGCGTCGGCTCTGACCTTTAAAAAGGGGCAGGTTCTTGGCAGTGACGGGGAAATTTATGATGGGGCGTCACCAAAAGAGAGGCAGGCAATTCTGGCCAGATCAAAAGCGGATGGAAAAGCTGCGGGTGTTTTTGGCTCACAGCTTTATGTGGTTGTTGAGGACACGGTGACATTTATTCCGATTTCCGATCTTGCCGGAAAAGACGATGACGAGGTCGAGGTTATTGTTGTTGATCGTGTTACCGAAAATGTCATTTCAGAAAAGACCGATAAAATCCCTGACCGCAACTCAGCAGAATTCGCGGCCATGCAAGCCGCCTATGAAGATGAACTCGCCGAGGATGTCCCCATCGCCACTGAAGAAGAGGTAAATGCTGCATTGGATGAGATTGACGCCGCCGATATTGCAAAAATCGCCGCTGCTGAAGCGCTCGAGGCAACAAAGGAAGCGTGGGAAGATATCGACATTGAGCAATTGCAGGAAGCAACCCAGGAAGCAGCTGAATTTGCAGCGCAAGAAGTGGCAAACATTGCCGCATCAGAAGCAATCTCCAATGCCCTTGATGCGCTTCAGGAAAGCGGCGCAAGCGAGGCAGAAATTCAGGCATTTATGGATGCGAACCCAGCGCCGTCCGAATAGGGCTCGCCCATCGTCACAGGTATCCTAACGGGCATCCTAACGG
>JAACDV010000135.1 GCA_009936825.1 Bacteroidota bacterium
CACATACCCGTAAGCACGGTTCAGACGCGCCTCTTCAGGTGTCATGCCATTGACGCTGATAGATCCGGAGGTGGGGTTCTCCAGGTCGGCAATGACCCTCAGCAAGGTCGTCTTGCCGCATCCAGATGGCCCGATGAACGAGACAAAATCGCCCTTTTCAATGTTCAGATCGACATCTGTTAAGGCGTGAACAGGCCCATCATTCGAGTCAAAAGTTAGGCACAGATCCCTAGCCCTGATTACATCACCAGAATTGGCATTACCGGCCATCCCTTCGCCTGAAGGGGATGTTGCCGCAATATCTGCTGCGATTTTATCTGCCATAGGGTTCCGTCCGTAGGGTTATGTGCGGGTGGTGTCAAACTCCGGCTGGCATGTTTGCCGGGTCGCGGATGACTTTACGCGGGGCGGTCAGTGCCTTCCATTTCGACAGCGCCTTATTCGGAGCAGCAAAAGGTTCACGCGCCACAAACTTACCGTGACCTTCGCGCGTTTTGATCTCGTTTTCCTGAATCGCAACATAACCGCGCGTCATGGTAAAGCGCGGCAAACCCTTAAGCGTAAAGCCTTCGAAAACGTTATAATCAATTGCCGATTGCTGGGCCCCATGGGTGATGGTCTTTTCACGTTCCGGATCAAAAACAACGATATCAGCATCACACCCTTCCAGAATAGCGCCTTTGCGCGGATACATATTCAGCGCCTTGGCAATATTGGTTGAGGTCGCCGCAACGAATTCGTTCATCGTCAGCCGCCCGGTTTGAACCCCGTAGGTCCACAATAGCGGCATCCGGTCTTCAAGGCCCCCGGTGCCATTTGGAATTTTGGTAAAATCGCCAAGCCCATAGCGTTTTTGCTCGGTGGTAAAGGCGCAATGATCGGTTGCCACCACTTGCAGACTACCTGCTTGCAGACCGGCCCAAAGGCTGTCCTGATGAAGTTTTTTGCGGAATGGCGGAGACATTACCCGCCGTGCCGCATGATCCCAGTCTTTATTCGCATATTCGCCTTCATCAAGAAGCAGATGCTGGATCAACGGCTCACCATAAACACGCATGCCCTTTTGCCGGGCCCGGCGAATCGCCTCATGCGACTGCTCGCACGATACATGTACAACATAAAGCGGGACCCCGGCCATATCAGCAATCATGATGGCACGGTTTGTGGCCTCACCTTCAACTTCGGGTGGGCGTGAATAGGCATGAGCTTCGGGACCGTTATTGCCTTCTTCAAGAAGTTTGGCCTGAAGTTGGGCAACAACATCACCATTTTCAGCATGAACAAGGGGCATCGCACCAAGTTCGGCACAGCGCTGGAAACTGGCATACATCTCATCATCATCAACCATCAACGCACCCTTATAGGCCATGAAATGCTTGAAGGTATTTATGCCTTTGCTGACCACTTCGGGCATTTCATCAAACACCTGTTCACCCCACCATGTAATCGCCATATGGAAGGAATAGTCAGTGGTAGCGCGGGTAGATTTATTGTCCCAAGCCTGAATAGCCGTCAGCAAAGACTGATCGGGAGCAGGCAGACAGAAATCAACAACCATAGTTGTTCCGCCCGATAGCGCAGCGCGCGTTCCGGATTCAAAATCATCCGATGAATAGGTTCCCATAAAGGGCATTTCCAGATGCGTGTGCGGATCAATCCCGCCCGGCATCACATAGCATCCGGTGGCATCCAGCGTCTCGTTACCAGACAGCCCTTGGCCAATTTCGGTGATAATTCCGTTTTCGACAAGAACGTCAGCCTTGTATGTACGGTCGGCCGTAACGATGGTGCCGTCTTTAATTACTGTGCTCATTCAAAAATCTCCTCGATTAATCATCGACGATACCAGCGGTTTCGACGACGGCATGAAACAGCACGTCGGCGCCCGCAGTCGCCCAGTCTTTTGTTATTTCTTCGGCTTCGTTATGCGATAGGCCGTCAACGCAAGGACACATAATCATAGCAGTCGGCGCCAAACGGTTAATCCAGCATGCATCATGACCGGCCCCTGACACAATATCGCGGTGCGAATACCCCAGTCTCTGGGCAGCACTGCGAACGGCATCAACACACCCTTCATCAAATTTGACAGGATCAAACTTGCCCGATTGTTCAATCTCCATTTGCAATCCGATCTCGTCACAGATTTCCTTGGCACCGGCGCGGAGACGCGCCTCCATATCATCAATGACCTCTTGCGAGGGATGACGGAAATCAATGGTGAAGACCGCCTTGCCCGGGATAATGTTGCGGGAATTCGGATACACATCACAATGGCCAACAGCGCCAACGGCCAGCGGTGCATGTGACCATGCAATTTCATCAACAAGCTGGGTAATTCGCGCCATTCCCAGCCCGGCATTCACGCGTTTTGGCATTGGCGTTGATCCGGTATGCGATTCGCGCCCGGTCAATGTGACCTGCAACCAGTTCAGGCCCTGCCCGTGGGTGACAACACCGATATCAATGTTTTCATCCTCCAGGATTGGTCCCTGCTCGATATGCAATTCAAAAAATGCTGCCAGCTTGCGGGCCCCGACTTCCTCATCCCCGATCCAGCCGATGCGCGCCAGCTCATCCCCTACATTTTTGCCCTCAGCATCGGTGCGCCCATAGGCCCAGTCCAACGTGTGCACTCCGGCAAAAACACCCGACGCCATCATCGGCGGCGAAAAGCGGGTGCCTTCCTCATTCGTCCAATTGACGACTTCAATCGGATGGCGCGTTTTAATTCCGGTTTCATTCAGCGTGCGAATAATCTCCAAACCTGCCAGAACGCCCAGAATACCATCATATTTTCCGCCGGTCGGCTGGGTATCAAGATGACTGCCGACCATAATCGGCGGCAATGACGGATCGCTACCTTCGCGGCGCGCAAACATGGTGCCCATCTTATCCAGCCCCATGGTCATGCCTTCGGCCTCACACCATGACTGATAAAGACGGCGCCCTTCAGCATCTTCATCAGTTAGAGTCTGGCGATTGTTTCCGCCGGCAATGCCCGGTCCGATCTTCGCCATTTCCATCAGCGAATCCCACAACCTTTCTCCATTGATCCGGAAATTTTTCCCGCGTTGGTCCATCAATGACCTGTTCATTTCAGATGACATAAAACTTTCCCTTCAAGGCCATAGGTTAGAATTAATTACTCGCAAGTCAGTCTTATATTTTAGATATTTTTCAGAACCTTACCAACAGCATCGATTAACTCGTCAATCTGTTCTTTGGTAACAATCAAAGGCGGAGATAAGGCAATTATGTCGCCGGTGGTACGGATCAGAAATCCCATCTCAAAAGCTTTCAAAAAGGCCTGAAATGCACGGCGGGTTGGCGCTCCTTCAATCGGTTGCAGCTCAATCGCGCCAATCAGTCCGATATTGCGGATATCAATCACATAAGGATGATCGGCAAGGCTATGCAGACGGTCGTCCCAATGCTGGGCCAAATCCGATGCCCGCGTCAGTAACCCTTCCTCACGATAGGTTTCCAAGGTGCCAAGCGCCGCTGCCGCAGCAACCGGATTGCCCGAATAGGTATAGCCGTGGAAAAATTCGATCAGCTCTTCCGGGCCTTTCATGAACGCGTCATGAATTTCGTCTCGGACGAAAACCGCCCCCATCGGAACCACACCGCTGGTCAGCCCCTTGGCGGTTGTCATTATATCTGGCTTCACGTCGAAATAATCAGCAGCAAAGGGCGTTCCAAGGCGACCGAAACCGGTGATAACCTCGTCAAAAATCAGCAGGAACCCGTGCTTGTCACAAATCTCACGAAGGCGTTTCAGATAGCCTTTCGGCGGGATCAGGACACCCGTTGACCCTGCCACCGGCTCAACAATCACCGCGGCAATCGTCGAGGGGTCATGCAGCGCGGCGGTGCGCTCTAGCTCATCGGCAAGTTCGGCGCCATATTCAGGCTCACCACGCGAAAAAGCGTTGCGGCTGAGATCATGCGTGTGCGGCATGTGATCAACACCGGTCAACAAAGTGCCAAACATCTTGCGGTTGGACACGATACCACCAACGGAAATACCGCCGAAATTCACCCCATGATACCCACGTTCCCGGCCGATTAGCCGGGTGCGACTACCCTCACCACGCACGCGTTGATAGGCAATTGCCATTTTTAGCGCGGTTTCGACCGATTCTGATCCGGAGTTGGTGTAAAAACAGTAGTTCATCCCGTCGGGGGTAATATCAACCAGCCGGTTTGCCAGCTCAAACGCCTTTGGATGGCCCATTTGAAAGGCCGGCGCATAGTCCAGTTGCGCCACCTGATCCTGAATGGCTTTGACAATCTTTGGGCGGCCATGCCCCGCATTCACACACCATAAACCGGCGGTGCCGTCCAAAATCTGGCGCCCGTCTGAGGTGGTGTAATGCATGTCTTTTGCACTGACCAGCATTCGCGGATTATCCTTGAATTGCCGATTGGCGGTAAAAGGCATCCAAAAAGCCCGCAGATCATTTGGTGTGGGATTAGCGCTATCCGGCATTCTGGCATTCTCCGTTGTCACATTTATGTTATCACGGCGTTTGATATTACGGCGCCCAGTCTTATGACGACCAGTCTTATGACGCCCAATGTTACGGCAATAGTTGGCGGCCTTTGTATTTTGGCCCATAGTCCTACGGCAAATAGGGACAGCGCGGACCTAACATCATCATCATTATCTTTGGTGCAATTTTATGAAATAACATTTTTACCGTTTGGTCAAATATCTTAGGATGCCTTAAGACAAAAAAGAGCGTTAAAGAACTGCCCGCATAAATGCCCGACCCGAATAGATAGGCAGATAAGAATAGATGGGCAGATAATTAGTCAGGAACAAAACTAAGATGTCTTCTGCGACGATAAATGTCGAAACCCCGAAGGGTGATCAAGACAAGACGCGAATTCAAAAGGCCAATGAGCAGCGAATTCTGGCGGCCGCGTTAGACGTATTTTCGATAAGTGGCTTTCACGGCGCCACTCTGGATCGTATTGCCGGGCAGGCAGAGATGTCCAAACCGAACCTTCTTTATTACTACAAAAGCAAAGAGGAAATTCATGTGGCGCTACTGACTGGGTTGCTGGACATATGGCTGGCCCCCCTGCGCGCAATCAGTGGTGATGGTGAACCCGCGGATGAAATTGGTGATTACATCAGGCGTAAACTTGAATCCTCCCGCAAATTTCCACGCGAATCACGGCTGTTTGCCAATGAAATTCTGGCCGGTGCCCAACATATCGGACCTTTCCTGCAAAATGAATTGAAAGCACTGGTCGACGAAAAATCGGCAATCCTGCAAGGCTGGATAGATCTCGGGAAAATCGCGCCGTGCGAGCCGCGCCATGTTCTTTTTGCAATCTGGGCAACCACCCAGCATTACGCCGATTTTAGCGTGCAGGTGCGCCATGTTCTGGGGCTAAAGGCTGGCGATAAAAGTTTTTACGCCGAAGCCGAGGAAACGCTAAAAACATTGTTCCTTGGCAAGCTAATCACGGCTCCCGAATAAACAGTTTGTGAATAGAATGGGTCCCCGTGCTATTCTGCGGCATCACGCATCGGATTATTCGGGTGCATTGTCCAGTTGCCATGCTCATTTGGCACTTTTTTACCGGTGCGAAGATCAACATCACCGGCGCCGATCTGTTCCATGGTGATACAGTTTTCCACCGGACAGACGTTGACGCACAGGTTACAGCCAACGCATTCCTCATCAATAACTTCAAACCGGCGCTCGCCATTGACCATGTTGGTGATTGCCTGATGCGATGTGTCCTCACACGCGATATGACAGCGCCCACAACTGATACAGCTTTCCTGATTAATCCGCGCCTTGGTGGTGTAATTAAGGTTCAGATACTGCCATTCAGTGACGTTCGGAATTGCCCGGCCTGTAATGGCATCGAGATCGGCATGTCCGGCGCTATCCATCCATTGCGCCAACCCTTCGATCATCTCATCAACAATCTTAAATCCATATGTCATGGCCGCGGTGCAGACCTGAACATTCCCAGCACCAAGCGCCATGAATTCGGCAGCATCTCGCCATGTGGTAATCCCGCCAATTCCCGAAATAGGGAGGTGAGCCGTTTCCGGATCACGCGCGATTGACGCCACCATATTCAGGGCAATCGGTTTGACCGCAGGACCGCAATAGCCGCCATGTGTTCCGCGCCCATCAATAGTAGGCTCAGGGGCGAACTGATCAAGATCGACCGAGATGATTGAACTGATCGTGTTAATCAGGGACACCGCATCAGCCCCGCCAGCAAGCGCTGCACGCGCCGGATACCGGACGTCGGTTATGTTCGGCGTCAGCTTAACAATCACCGGCATGCGGGTTTTTGACTTGGCCCAGCGCGTCACCATTTCAATATATTCAGGCACCTGTCCAACAGCCGCGCCCATACCGCGTTCCGACATGCCGTGCGGACACCCGAAATTCAACTCCACTCCGTCACTGCCGGTATCTTCGACCTGCTTTAGGATTTCTTCCCAGCATGGCTCTTCACACGGCACCATCAGGCTGGTGACAACGGCGCGATCGGGCCAGTCACGCTTGACTGATTTGATCTCTTGAAGATTGACATCCAGTGGTCGGTCAGTGATCAGCTCAATATTATTCAATCCCAACAATCGCCGGTCGGCGCCCCAAATAGCGCCATAGCGCGGACCGCCAACATTCACGATATGCGGGTCAAGCCCCAGCGTTTTCCAGACAACACCGCCCCACCCTGCCTTAAAGGCGCGAACAACATTATATTCCTTGTCCGTTGGCGGCGCTGATGCCAGCCAGAACGGATTGGGAGATTTAATTCCGGCGAAGTTATTTCTAAGGTCAGCCATGTTTGCCTCCAATGATCATCTTGCTTTGATCGGTTTACCCGTCAAGTTAGGCCCCATCAAATTAGAGCTGCATGAATAGATTCAGCAGCATCGCGCCCCTGCGCCACCGCGGTTACGGTCAGATCTTCACCAACG
>JAACDV010000018.1 GCA_009936825.1 Bacteroidota bacterium
AAACGGCCGGGACGCAGCAATGCCGGATCCAGCACATCAGGCCGGTTGGTTGCGGCAATCAGAATCACCCCTTCATTTGCTTCGAAACCATCCATCTCGACCAACATTTGATTGAGCGTTTGTTCGCGTTCATCATTACCGCCCCCAAGACCAGCACCGCGATGCCGCCCAACCGCGTCAATTTCGTCGATAAAGATGATACATGGGGCATTTTTCTTGCCCTGTTCAAACATATCGCGCACACGGCTGGCGCCGACACCAACGAACATCTCAACAAAATCCGAGCCGGAGATGGTAAAGAACGGCACATTGGCCTCGCCAGCGATGGCGCGGGCCAGCAATGTCTTACCGGTACCCGGAGGGCCAACAAGCAACACACCTTTTGGAATTTTGCCGCCAAGTCGCTGAAACTTGCCCGGATCTTTAAGAAATTCAACAACTTCTTCAAGCTCGGTTTTGGCCTCATCGATGCCGGCAACATCTTCAAAGGTCACGCGCCCCTGATGCTCGGTAAGTAGCTTTGCCCGGGATTTCCCAAACCCCATTGCACCGCGCGATCCACCCTGCATCTGACGCATGAAGAAAATCCATATGCCGATGAACAACAGCATCGGGAACCAGGACAGTAGAATCGAGAAGAAACTCGGCATGCCGCTGTTTTCCGGGCTCGCCACAATTCGCACATCATTAGCATCCAGCACGGCAACAATATCGGTGCCTTCCGGCATCACACTGTTGACGACCCGGCCATTTTTACTTTCCCCGCGCAGATTGCGCCCTTCAATCAACACCTCGTTGATTTGCTGAGCTTCCACTTCAGCGACGAAATCTGAGTAAGCGAGTTGATCGGTCGGCTGACCCGATGACGGGCTCTGGAAGAGGTTAAAAAGGCCAATAAGCGCGGCGCCAAAAATCAGCCAAATAATTATGTTGCGTGCCAGATTATTCACATCACTGTCCTGTAAATTACATCTTGTTGTCTATAAAACGATCTATCGCCCCAAAAACTGTGCTGACAACACTGTGTCTGTCGAGGTAACGCTTGATTTTACCCCTACTAATTGGGGGTAAATAAGGCCGCCGTCAAGGGTGCAGAGAACAGGTATTACACGCCTGACGATATAGGGCAACGTGGCAATCACATCGGGTGGCGGCGCGGCTGCTGTGGTACGCTTGAGCTGCAGCGCTGTGCCGGCATTGAGCAGCTGTCCGGCCAGCGCAGTTCGTACCCGCCAACAACCGGCAAAAATAACATCATCACCAGCCGTCACGTCGTATTCCCGCGGAACACGGCCTATTTCCCGCACAACAAAAACCCGCGCGGTTTCACCCACCTGCATCGAGCGCGCGAACTGACAGCCACCAACGGTGCTATTCTGCGCCGCCAGCAACCGAACGCGCAACCTGTCAAGCGCTGTTGCAGAGACCCCATAGCGATGGCCCCCTACTTGCTGGATCAGGCGGCGCGCATGATGCTGCCACATTGAGTCGGGCAGCTTATGCAACCGGCTCATATCGATAACCGCATGCCCGCTTGGGAACAAATCTGTCGCGGCCTCCCAGATTGGTGCACTTGCCGCCGCACAATGGTCGGATAATGCCGCCATGGTTTGCCCCAGACGCTGTACGGCAGTGATTGTCGGAAACCCATAGGCCGCACCCTTACGCAAAAAGCGACGTACCCGAACCCGCTCAAAATCATAATTTTGGTTGCTTGGATCATCCTCATAGTCACAGTGGAGCAAAGCCAGCACATCGCGCAGTTGATCTGCCGACCAGTTCAGCACCGGTCGCGCCACCGGAACGGCGTCACGATGCGTCAGGGCGCGCATGGCTGCCAGCCCGGCAATGCCCGAGCCGCGGGCAAGACGCATCAACACCGTTTCTGCCTGATCCGCCTGATGGTGCGCAAGAAGCAAGACAGCCCGCTGTTGTCGTGCCTGTTTTGTCAGGGCGGCGAACCGCTGATGCCGGGCCCATTCCTGAATGCCAGTTGATGGTGCCTTGTCCTGTACGGTCACAATCTGCGTCGCAATTGCGCGGGCTAGCATGCGTTGGCAGACACGCTCGGCCTCATCGGCGGCATCACTGCGGATATTATGATTGACAATAATGGCCTGATGCGCGGCGCCGCATGATCGCGCGTATCGATCTGCAAGACAGGCCAGCGCCGTACTGTCCGGCCCGCCGGATAATGCGGTTATAAAAACGCTGTTGCTGGCAAGCTGCAACGCCTGCATATCCCGCGCAAAGGCGGCATCATAAGCGGCTAAACGGCTACTCGGCGCAGTTTGCGTCATCGCTCAGTTTGGACAATTGCGCCAGAAATGTGTCCGGTGGCGTGTCAATGAGCTGCGGCAGTGATGCATAAATTCCACAAGCCTGTTCCGGCGGTGCGAAATGCGACACTGACTCGGCAATCCACATGGTCGTATCAACAAGACGGGCATCACCCGGATAGGCGCTATTGAATTCAGAAAAAGTCATCGCCGCCTTTTCAAATTCGCCACGCATAAATTGCACTCGGCCAAGCCAGAAAATAGAATCAGCCTCCCGCGCGTGACCTTTATTGAAAGTCCGGAATTCAGCAAATGCCAGCTC
>JAACDV010000136.1 GCA_009936825.1 Bacteroidota bacterium
AGGCACCGCCGCGAATCCGGTAATAATGGCTGCCAATGGCAGTTGCACAAGAATGTAAAGCCCAACTAGGCTGAGCGCGGCCAGAAAGAATAAGGCGCCTGTCATTGTAATTGTTCCGGCGGCCAATGGTCGCTTGGCAGTGCGCTCAACATTCTGGTCCAGCCGCCGGTCCCACATATCATTTATCACGCACCCCGCCGCGCGCGTGACCACTGCCCCGATCAGGAATAATAGCATCAGCCAAGCCGTTTTGACCGGGTTGATAGCGCTGCCAGATTGCGCTGATGCTGCCGGAATCACCCACCATGCAGGCATCAGCAACAGCCATGACCCAATGGGCCGGTCAAATCGCGCCAGATAGAAATAAGGATGAACCGGTGCTGGCAAATGTCGCCACCATCCAATCTGTTTAATATCCAAAGGTTCCCTATCTGGAAGACGGGCATCAGGGTTAACCGGATCTGGATGATCAGGTGACAGGTTTTTATTCGACGTGAACGCCGGCGTATTTGCAGGGGTCTTTTTTTCCATGATCAATAGCAATAGCGCAATCTTTGGTGCGGGTATAGATGCAGGATCTTGGACCGAAATGGATGTGGTTCTGTTGTTGCAATGGCTCATCTTGTTGGTTAAATGGTGACCATGACGACCCCCGTTCCGAAATCGCGGTTATTTACCCCGGCTGAGCTATTAAAGGATGCAGAAATTCTGCCATCCCGCGATCAGCAGCATTATCTGATGACTGTCATGCGGATGAATGACGGCGATCCTATCGGACTGTTCAATGGGCGTGACGGCGAATGGCTGGCCCGGGTTAACCCTACATCGCGCAAGCAATGCACGTTAACCGTTCAGCAGCGCCTTAGGGGTCAGTCCACCAGCCCCGATTTGTGGTTGATGTTTGCGCCGGTGAAAAAGGCGCGGCTGGATTTTATTGCGCAAAAGGCCACTGAAATGGGGTGCAGTCGTATCTGGCCCGTGCGCACTGATCATTGTCAGATGTCGCGGGTGAATGATGACCGGATGCTAGCGAATGCGAGTGAGGCGGCTGAGCAGACCGAGCGGCTGGATATCCCGGAAATACTGGCTTTTACCCCGTTGGTAGAGGTGTTGGCAGGCTGCGAGAATGACCGGGTTTTGATCTTTTGTGATGAGGAAAGCGCGGGTGATTCTACGGTAAACGCGGTCACTGCACTGGCCGCATACGGGCCGGTATCAAAGGCGGCGATTCTGATCGGGCCTGAGGGCGGATTTTCGGATGCCGAGCGCAAGCTTCTTGAAACGCGAGAAAATTGTTTGAAAGTTTCCTTGGGGCCGCGCATATTGCGCGCAGATACAGCAGCGATTGCCGCGCTGGCCTGTTTTCAGTCAGTATGTGGAGACTGGGTCCCCTAATCGGATCAGTTATATAAAAGACCTAATAGGTGTATAAATGGCGGTCTGTGTTACCCGCTGGACTATTGGCGCATTCGAGGCTGGCATTGTTGGCACTACCCTAGAAATTTGGATCAAAGATCATGCATGAGACACTAAACGGACAGACAGGCGCTCCGGTTGAACAGACAGGCGCTCCCGTTGAACAGACAGGCGCTCCGGTTGATATGGGCCAGATGATCGATTGGATTGCAGGCGGCGAGAAGTCACCTGACAAGCTGAAAATTGGTACCGAGCATGAAAAATTCCTCTTTCACAAAGATGATCTGTCGCCGGTTGCCTATGAAGGTGAGGCCGGGGTAGGAACGCTTCTTGACCGGCTTTTGAGCGAGCTTGGGCCGGGTGCTACCCCGATCATGGAAAAAGGCAAAATCATCGGGATAGTGGATGCCGAAGGCGGTGCAGTTTCGTTGGAGCCCGGCGGGCAGCTAGAACTGTCAGGCGCCCCGCTTGATAATCTGCATCAGACCTGCGCTGAAACCGGTAGGCATTTGCGGTCGATGCATGCCGCCGCCGACCCGCTGGAAATTGGTATGTTGGGGCTTGGTTATCATCCGACCGCACACCGCAAAGACATCAGCTTTATGCCAAAGGGCCGTTATAAAATCATGAGCCAGTATATGCCAAAAGTTGGCAAGCTCGGGCTCGATATGATGCTGCGGTCATGCACTGTTCAGGTTAACCTTGATTACACCGACGAGGCCGATATGCGGCGCAAATTCCGGACCTCGCTGGCCCTGCAGCCAATTGCGACTGCTTTGTTTGCGAACTCGCCTTTCAAAGAGGGCGCACCGTCCGGTTTGCTGTCGACGCGCGCCCAGACATGGACCGACACTGACGCAGCGCGATGCGGCGTTCCTGACTGTGTGTTTGATGATAATTTCGGATATGAGCAATGGGTCGATTATATTTTGGATGTGCCAATGTATTTCGTTCATCGCGGGGATGATTATCGGGATGTGGCGGGTCATTCTTTCCGTGATTTCATGAAGGGAACACTGGCAGGCTTTGAGGGCCAGATGCCAAGCATGGCGGATTTCGAAGACCATGTGACGACGGCTTTTCCCGAAGTGCGACTAAAGCAGTTTCTTGAAATGCGCGGCGCGGATAGTGGGCCATGGTCAACCATCTGCGCGCTACCGGCCCTTTGGGTTGGACTGCTTTATGATGAGGTGGCGCTGGCCGAGGCACAAGATCTGGTCAAAAAAATTGGTGCTAGTGACGTGATGGAAGGCCGCTTATCGGTTCTTCGCGATGGGTTGCGCGGACAGCTTGGCGGGATGAATGTCTATGATCTGGCCGCGCGTGTCATTGATATTGCGTCTGTGGGATTGCGCAACCGGGCGCGGCATGATGATGAGGGCAGCGATGAAAGCGGCTTTCTTAATCCGTTGCGCGATACGATTTCAGACAAGCAAACCCCGGCAGATCGCTTGCTAGCACTCTATCAGAACGACTGGAAGGGTGATCTCTCCCGCGTTTTCGATACGCATCAATATTAATACTTTTCCATCTCTTTTGCCCCGTCAGGGGTCTGGAACAGATGAGGAAAACGGGTTGAGGATTCGGGGCTGATGCCGATTCTGCTGCTTATTGTTGGGGTTAACTACATTGGTGTTGGCGCGCTAATTCCGGTGTTGCCCTATGTTGTGATTGAAACACTGGGTTTGCCAGCCAGCGTGATGACGTTGCTGTTAGCGTCCTTTGCCTTTGCGATGTTTGTTGCCAACCCTATTCTGGGCCGCCTGTCGGATCATTTTGGCCGTCGCAAAATTTTGTTTCTTTCGCTGGCGATAAGTGCGCTTGCTCATTTGTGGTTTGCATTTTCATCCGATATTACCTCGATGTTTATTGCGCGGATTATCGCCGGTTTTGCTTCCGGAAATGCCGGTGTTATTCAAGCGATGATTGCTGATCGCACCTCGATGGAAAAGCGCGCCCAGTATATGGGGCTGCTTGGGGCGGCGATTGGGGTTGGTTTTGTTGCTGGCCCTGCGATTGGCGGGCTGCTCAGCGATGTTGGCGGGGAACGTCCGCATCAGATACCGTTTTTGCTGGCATCTGGGTTTACGTTCCTTGCGCTGATTATGACTTTGAATCTACGCGCGCCGACTGCTGATCGAATTATTCCTGAGCGCAACGCCATTTTCAACCTTGGTGCGATGCGGGCTTTAATCCGCTCACCACTGGCGATCTATGCCTTTGCAACGTTGTTGCTCAATCTGTCATTTGCCCAGGTTGAGGCTTCTTTTGTTCTCGTGCTTCGTGATTATCTGGGGTTTGGGGTGCGGCAGACCGGTTGGCTATTTGCCTATATCGGGGTGTGTATTGTGCTGGTTCAGGCAGGCTTAATCCGCAGTGCTGTCAGTAAATTTGGTGAAGTGGGCACGGCGGGGCTTGGCGTGGTTTTGTTGATGTCAGGCCAGTTTTTGACCGTGTTAGCGGTGATGGGATTTTTGCCCGGCAATGCCTATCCACTAGTCCAGACATTAATTGCGTCAACGGGGATATGTTTTGGATTTGCCTTTGCGTCACCTGCGATTTCCAGCGCGGTCAGCAAGCTGGCCGGAAAGTCGGCTATGGGCGGATCACTTGGCACCATTCAGGGGTTTGGCTCGCTGGGCCAAGTGATCGGACTGGTCATTGCTGGCCCGCTTTATGATCTTGGTGGATCACAGTTCCCGTTTGGCGCCGGTACGCTGATTACGCTGGTACTTGTTTTGGTTATTCCCTTTTTGGCGCGCCCCAACCGCTAGGCAGCTTCGGTGCCGCCAACGGTTATGCCGCCCATCTTAACAGTTGGCTGGCCCACACCAACCGGAACCGACTGCCCGGCTTTACCGCATGTGCCAACGCCATTATCCAGCGCCATGTCATTTGCGATCATGGTGATTTGCGACATCGCATCCGGGCCGTTGCCAATCAGCGTTGCCCCCTTTACTGGTGCGCCGATCTTGCCGTTTTCGACCATGTAGGCCTCAGAGGCAGAAAACACGAATTTACCCGAGGTGATATCAACCTGACCACCACCAAAATTCACCGCGTAAATCCCCTTTTTCATCGAGGCAACGATTTCTTCGGGATTATGCTCCCCATTTTCCATAAAGGTGTTTGTCATTCGCGGCATTGGCGCGTGTTCATAGGATTGGCGCCGTCCGTTGCCGGTAGCCTCAACCCCCATCAGCCGCGCATTCTGGCGATCCTGCATATAGCCGCGCAGAATGCCATCTTCAATCAGAACATTACGGCGTGATTGCGTGCCTTCATCATCAATTGTGATAGATCCGCGGCGGTCCTGCATGGTGCCATCATCAACAACAGTAACGCCCTTGGCGGCAACTTGCTGGCCGACACGACCACTGAACACCGAAGTTCCCTTGCGGTTAAAGTCACCTTCCAGACCGTGCCCAACTGCTTCATGCAGCATAACACCGGGCCAGCCAGCGCCAAGTGCAACTTCCATCGCACCAGCAGGCGCGGCGACCGAATCAAGGTTTAAAGTAGCAATGCGAAGCGCCTCATGCACCTGTGCCTGCCATAAGTCGGGCTTCATATAGGCATCGAACATCACGCGGCCACCAGCTCCGGATGATCCTGATTCCATGCGGCCATCGCGGTCAACAACAACCGAAACATTCAGGCGGACCAGCGGCCTGATATCGGCGGCACGGTGCCCGTCGGCGCGAATGATCTGGATCGCCTGCCACGAACCGGCAACCGATGCACTAACCTGAACGACGCGCGGGTCGGCATCGCGGGCAAAGGCATCAATTTCCTGAAGCAGGGCGACCTTATCCTCAAAAGAAATACTGGAAAGCGGATTGCCATCATCATAAAGCGGGCGATTGCTGGCTGAAACTGGCGCATCAGCTGCCGTTCCCGAATAGCCGCGCGTTACCGCCGAGACACTATCAACTGCGCGCTGCAGGGCTGATTCGCTTAACTCACCGGCATGGGCATAGCCATGTGCTTCACCCGCGATGGCGCGTAAACCAAAGCCGCTGGACTGGTCATAACTTGCCGCTTTAAGGCGTCCATCGTCAAAGGCCAGCATTTCGGAATGGCGCATTTCAAGGAACAACTCACCATCATCGGCATCGACCAGCGCATCCCTTACCAGCGCTTCGGCCCGGTCACGATCAAGGGAGGTACGGGAAAAGAAAATATCATCTGTAGTTTGAAGGTGATCCATGGTGTCTCCTCGCGGCGCGGCGTTTTTGATGAACAAGAGAATGGGGGCGAGACCGGTTTAATTCAAGCTTCATTTACGGCTGTGCTTCATCGTTAAGTCCTTCAATCGGGCTAACCGGGGCAGGAAGTTGAAAAAAAATAAGAATTTTAGCGACAGGCTGCCGCACAGGGGTTTTATATTTTTCCGAAAGCGTCTAATAAACTGAGAGTCCAAAATACTCAACAATCGGGTATCAACAGGACCATGACCGTTGTCGGTCTTGCGAGGTATTGAGGGAGATATCCATGTCATTAATGGCGACCGTTTCTATCGGCTTTTTGGCACGCGTTTTTGCGGTGATTAAAAATCCTGTGACATTGCTGGTTTCGATGGCGTGTCTTTTTGCTGGTAACGCTTTTGCAGCCAAGCCATTGCCCTGGCAGCTGGGATTGCAGCCGCCTGCGGGCTCGCTTGCTGAAATGGCCAACGATCTCCACAATCTGCTGTTGGTTGTGATCACACTGATTTCGCTTTTTGTCCTTGGGCTTTTGATTTACGTCGGCTGGCGGTTTCGCGCCAGTGCCAACCCGGTGCCGTCAAAGACATCGCATAATACGGTAATCGAGGTGTTGTGGACGGTGATCCCGGTGGTGATTTTGGTCGGCCTTGCGATTCCATCTTTCCGGTTGCTGTATTACATGGACCGGACCGCAGATACCGACATGGGGATCAAGGTGACCGGCAATCAGTGGTACTGGAATTACGAATATCCCGATGAGGAAATCTCGTTTGACAGCTATCTGATCGATGAAGAGGACCTTGCAGAAGGTCAGATACGGCTTTTATCGGTTGATAATCCGCTTGTCGTTCCAGAAAAAACCCGCATCAAGTTGCTGATTACCGGCAATGATGTGATGCATTCCTTTTTTGTCCCGGCGCTGGCCGTTCAGGTTTATGCGTTCATCGGTCGCACCAATGAAGTGTGGATAGATGTGCCCGAGGGCGAGAAAACATATTATGGACAATGTAATCAGATTTGCGGCATCAATCATGCGTATATGCCGATTGAGGTGCGGGCTCTTCCAAAGGCAGAATACGATGCCTGGTTGAAAACCGCCCGTGAAGAATTTGCCATGAATAAAGTAAAGCCGGTTCTATCGGTGCCCGAAACAATCCTGCTCGGCTCGGCCGACTAGCTTGGTAGCAGAGAGGAAATTAAAATGAGTGCTCAAGCCCACGCTGATCATGGCGCACCTTCCAGCTTTGTGCGCCGCTGGCTCTATTCAACAAACCACAAGGACATCGGCACGATGTATCTTGTATTTGCCATTCTTGCGGCCTTTATCGGCGGCGGCATTTCGGTTTACATGCGAATGGAGTTGATGCAACCGGGCGTTCAATATATGGCTGACGGCCATGTCTGGAACGTCTTTACCACCGCCCACGGGCTTATCATGGTGTTTTTCGTCGTGATGCCCGGTCTGATTGGCGGCTTTGGTAATTGGTTTGTTCCGATTATGATTGGCGCGCCTGATATGGCGTTTCCGCGAATGAATAATATTTCATTTTGGCTTTTGCCGCCGGCGTTCATTCTGCTGCTGTTATCAGCGGTGATGGATGGAGGTGCTGGTGTTGGCTGGACGATCTACCCACCGCTTTCCTCTTCGGCAGGAACGCCGGGCATGTCGATGGATTTGGCGATCCTGTCGCTTCACCTTGCCGGCGTATCCTCGATTTTGGGTGCGGCCAATTTCATTACCACGATTTTTAACATGCGCACCCCCGGAATGACGCTTCACAAGATGCCGTTATTTGTCTGGGCGATGTTGGTCACTGCCTTCTTACTGCTGCTCGCAGTGCCGGTTCTAGCTGGGGCGATTACCATGTTGCTAACCGACCGCAACTTTGGCACGACCTTCTTTATTCCTGAAGGGGGCGGCGATCCGATTTTGTTCTTGCACCTGTTTTGGTTCTTTGGACATCCCGAAGTTTACATCATGATTCTGCCGGCCTTTGGTATTGTCAGTCAGATTATCTCTACCTTCTCGAAAAAGCCGGTCTTTGGGTATCTGGGGATGGCATATGCAATGGTGGCGATTGGATTTGTCGGCTTTATCGTGTGGGCGCACCATATGTATACCGTCGGATTGAGCGTTGATACCCGCGCTTATTTCACCGCGGCAACGATGGTGATTGCGGTACCGACAGGGGTGAAAATCTTCTCGTGGATTGCCACAATGTGGGGCGGCTCGATCACGTTCCGCACGCCAATGCTGTGGGCAATCGGTTTTATCTTCCTGTTCACCGCTGGCGGTGTGACGGGTGTGGTACTGTCAAATGCCGGTTTGGATGTGGTTCTGCACAACACCTATTATGTGATTGCGCATTTCCATTATGTGTTATCACTTGGAGCGGTTTTTGGTCTGTTTGCCGGTTTCTATTACTGGTTCTCAAAGATGACCGGCTACGAATATTCGGAATTTCTTGGCAAGCTGCATTTCTGGGTGACATTCGTTGGGGTAAACCTGACCTTTTTCCCGATGCATTTCCTTGGTCTGGCAGGAATGCCGCGGCGTTACGTTGACTATCCTGATGCCTTCGCCGGTTGGAACATGGTTGCGTCGATCGGATCCTATGTGGGCGCGTTTGGTGCCATTCTATTCCTAGTGGTCATTGCCGAGGCCTTTATCGCCAAGCGTCGTGCGGGCGAAAATCCGTATGGTGAAGGTGCAACAACGCTGGAATGGCAGGTGTCTTCACCGCCGCCATACCACACCTTCGACGATTTGCCGAAGGTTAAGTAAGGCGGGCAAGCTATTGTCCCAGATTGGCTGGAAAAGATGACGATATCATCGAACCAGAATATTAACGAGGCGAGCGACGTGCTGTATGGCCCGTCGGTCGCCGACTTTTGGAGTCTGTTAAAACCACGGGTCATGAGCCTTGTGATTTTCACAGGCTTTGCCGGCATGTTTCTGGCACCAAACGACATGCATCCGATGCTGTTTGCGATTTCTTTGTTTGCAATAGCTGCAGGGGCAGGTGCGTCGGGGGCGATTAACCAGTGGTATGACCGCGATATTGATGCGTTGATGGAACGCACCAAAGATCGGCCAATTCCAGCAGGGGCTGTCATTCCGGATGAGGCGCTGGGCTTTGGCTTGGTGATTTCGGCATTGTCGGTGCTGCTTCTGGGGTTGGCGTCGAACTGGCTGGCGGCTGGATTGCTGGCATTCACGATTTTCTTTTATGGGGTGGTCTACACCATCTGGCTGAAGCGCCGTACGCCGCAGAATATTGTTATTGGGGGGGCAGCTGGCGCGTTGCCGCCGGTGATCGGCTGGGTAGCAGTTACTGGCGGTCTGTCGATTGAGCCAATCCTGTTATTTGCGATTATTTTCATCTGGACACCGCCGCATTTCTGGGCGTTAGCACTGTTTCGCAACGAAGATTATACCCGCGCCGGCGTGCCAATGTTACCGGTGGTCGCAGGTGAGCCTGAGACTCGCAAACAGATTTTGATCTATGCTGTCCTGCTGGCACCCTTGGCGGTTGCCCCGTCATTTATTGGTATGGCGTCGATTGGCTATGGCATTTTTTCAGCAGGTTTGGCGCTGAATTTCATCCGCCTGTCACGGCGTTTGATGCGCGCCCCTGATGATGCTGTGGCAAGGCACCTATTTGGCTTTTCAATCTTTTATCTTTTCTTGCTGTTCTTGGCGTTGGTGATTGATCACGCCGTCATTGCAAGCGGCATTCTGGCAGGTCTGATATGAAAGCGCGTCCGCAACCAAAAACTGCCGATGAAATGGTGCAGATGACCAAGACCCGCAACCGCGCTCTGCTTGGTGCTATTGCCGGGCTTGCGGCGCTGTTCTTTGTGTTGACGCTTGTTCGGATGGGAGGCGCTGGATGAGTGCGCCTCTAACGCCCCCTGCATTGATGAGTACGACCAGTAATCGGCGAGGCTTGGGAATACTGGTGCTTGTTGTTGTGGGAATGGTTGGGCTGGCTTATGCGTCAGTCCCGCTGTATCAGTTGTTTTGTCAGGTGACGGGCTATGGCGGCACTACCCAGATCGCCGGATCAACTAGCGATGATGTGGTTATGGACCATCCGGTTAAGGTGCGTTTTGATGCGAATATTAATCCTTCGTTGAAATGGCGGTTTGAGGCGGTCGACGCCCCCGTGACTTTGAATCCGGGGGAAGAAATTATCATTAATTACCGGGCGATTAATCTTGGCGATACGCCGTCAACCGGAACATCCACCTATAATGTAACGCCGGTGAAAGCTGGCCCCCATTTCATGAAGCTGGATTGTTTTTGCTTTATCGAACAAACATTAAAACCCGGCGAGTCGGTGCTAATGCCGGTGCGTTTCTTTATCGACCCGGAAATCGCCCGCGACAGTAATACAGTTGATGTGGATGAGATTATTTTGTCTTATACTTTTTTTCCAGCACTTGGCCCTAGCAAGAGCTGAGGCTCTAGCAAGAGCTGACATATTGGATTGTGGGAGAGGTGGGATCGCCCAAAGGCGCGCCCAGATCAGGAGGAGAGCAATATGAGTGGTGCTAACAAACACCCCTATCACCTTGTCGAAGCAAGCCCGTGGCCTGTTGTGGGTTCGGCGGCTGCTTTCACAGCGGCCATCGGCGGCGTCATGTATATGCATGAAGTTGCCCACGGTGCTGTTGTGCTTGGCATTGGCTTTGCGCTGGTGCTGGCGACGATGTTTATGTGGTGGCGCGATATCATTCGTGAGGCCGAATATCAGGGGCATCATACGCCGATCGTCCAGAGTGGTATGCGCTATGGCATGATGCTGTTCATTGCCTCTGAGGTGATGTTTTTTGTGGCCTTTTTCTGGGCATTCTTTGATCGGGCGCTGTTTCCGGTTGGCGGGATTTGGCCGCCCGAAGGTATTGTAACCTTTGATCCGTTCGATCTGCCGCTGATCAACACGCTGGTGTTGCTGTTGTCGGGATGTACGGTAACCTGGGCGCACCACGCATTGCAGCATGGTAACCGCCGTGACTTTATGCGCGGTCTTGCCGTGACTGTGATTTTGGGGGCCCTGTTTACCGGACTTCAGGCGATCGAGTATAGTCATGCCGAGTTTGGATTTACTGACGGTGTGTATCCATCAGTATTCTACATGGCGACAGGCTTTCACGGGTTTCATGTTCTGGTCGGAACCTGTTTTCTTCTGGTGTGTTGGCTGCGTGGCAGGGCTGGACATTTCACCGCGGAGCATCATTTTGGCTTTGAAGCGGCGGCGTGGTATTGGCACTTCGTTGACGTTGTTTGGCTGTTCCTGTTTGCCGCGGTTTACTGGTGGGGCGGCTGATCCGCACCATCGTTATCAGGTATCGTTTTTAGGCGCAGAACCGAAATTCTGGCGCTTCCCGCATTTGCAAATGGGCTGATGTGATATCAAATATGTGATATCAAATAAAAGTGAGGGGGCGCTTTTTTAGGGCGCTCCCTTTGCATTGGTGCTATGGATTTTTCATTAATGCTATGGATTTGGCGTTAACTTAACGGGTGATTCTATGAAACTGCGTCCTCTTTTCTGGCCAACTATGGTGGCGTTTCCGGCGCTGTTGGTCTTGCTGTATCTTGGGACTTGGCAGGTTCAACGTCTGGAATGGAAAAACCAGCTGATTGAAGATTTTGAAAGCCGTGCGAATGCGCTGCCAATAGATCTTCCGCAAGGCAAAGTACCGTCCGAGTTGGAATTTCGCCGTCTTGCGCTAACTGGCAGCTTTGATCATACCAAAGAGGTGTTTCTGACCGGGCGCACCTATGAGGGTAATGCCGGGTTTCATATTGTGACCCCGTTTACCTTGGATGATGGGCGTATCGTTCTGGTTAATCGTGGCTGGGTTTCTGAATCCTACCGCGATCAGGCAAAGCGCCCCTTTACGCTGATTGACGGGGTGACGACGGTTCCTGCAATCTTGCGTTTTCCCGCGACAAAAGGGTATTTCGTTCCGGAGAACGAGCCTGATAACGGGTTCTGGTTTACCCTGATACCCGACCAGATTGTTAACCATCTGGGCTTGCAAGGGCAGGCCGAGACTGCCATCTATGCTGATATATTGCGCGCCTCGGACGAGGTGAGATTACCGATTGCCGCGCGTACGAAAACCAACCTTCGTAATTCGCATCTTGGCTATGCGATCACTTGGTACGGTATCGCTTGTGCGTTGATCGGGGTCTATCTGGCCTTTCATCATCAGGCTGGAAGATTGCGTTTTGGCCGGGCTAAGGACGGCAACTAGCCGCGAAATCGAAAGTAGATTGGCATGAAATATATCAGCACCCGCGGCCAGCAGGTCCCGCATGGAAATGAACAGGGATTGCTGGGATATGAAGACGTATTGCTAAGCGGGCTTGCGCGCGATGGCGGCTTGTATCTGCCGGTCAACTATCCAGAGTTTACGCCTGATGAAATCCGCGCAATGGCCGGGCTGTCCTACCCCGAACTTGCTGGCCGGATTATGGCGCGTTTTACCGATGGTGAGGTGGATGAGGGCGAACTCACCGCGATGGCAAGAGATGCCTATTCCGGATTTACCGATGAAGCGGTTGCGCCGCTGCGGCATCTTTCCGGCGATATTCATGTGCTGGAGCTGTTTCACGGACCGGCCAGTGCGTTCAAGGATTACGCGATGCAGTTTCTCTCGCGGGCTTTTGACCGGGCGTTGCAGGGGGCCGGACGTGCCGCGGTTATTCTTGGTGCCACCAGCGGTGATACCGGCTCGGCAGCGTTGGAGGCGTTTCAGGGCCGCGATGCTGTTGATATTTTTATTCTGTTTCCCGATGGCCGTGTTTCGCCGGTACAACAGCGTCAGATGACCTCGGTTAATGCAGACGGGGCGCATGCGGTGGCGGTTACGGGTGATTTTGATGATTGTCAGGCAATCGTAAAATCACTGTTTAATGATCATGACTTTCGTGATGAGGTTAATCTGTCAGCGGTGAATTCGATAAACTGGGCTCGTCTGATGCCGCAGATTGTCTATTATTTTTCATCTGCATTAGCGCTTGGTGCGCCGGACAAGAAAATTGCCTTTTCGGTGCCGACGGGCAATTTCGGAAATATCTTTGCCGGTTATGTTGCCTTGCAAATGGGGCTACCGATCGAACGATTGATTGTGGCTTCAAACAGTAATGATATTCTGACCCGGTTTTTTGAACAGGGCGTAATGCAGCGCCAACAGGTTTCACCCTCGCTCAGCCCGTCGATGGATATTCAGGTATCCAGGAATTTTGAGAGGTTGCTGTTTGAGCTGATGGGGCGCGATGGGGATGCTGTTGCCGCGATCATGGCCCGTTTTGCTAAAACCGGCCGGTTTGAAGTTCCGCACAGCGCAATCAAAGCAGCACGTTCCCATTTCTCGGCTTACCGGCTGGATGATGCTGGCACGCTGGCTGAAATTGCCGCTAGCTGGAGCAACCAGAAAATGCTGCTCGATCCGCATAGTGCGGTAGGAGTATCGGCTGCAAGGCGCGCCATTGCTGACGGTACAGTCGGCCCAGACATTCCTGTCGTGGCACTTGCTTGTGCGCATCCGGCAAAATTCGATGCGGCGGTCAGTAAAGCAACCGGCATAAAGCCTGATCTGCCAGCCCATCTGGTTGATCTGATGGACCGACCAGAAAAAATGCACCATGCCGAGGCCAGCGCGGACGCCGTTCGTAAGCTGGTTTTGGCAAAGCGGAGATCTTTATGAGCAAAGGACAGCTAACAACATTGTCCAATGGATTGCGGGTTGCCACGCGCAATATGGCGTATGCAAGAAGTCTGTCGGTTGGAATATGGGTGAATGCGGGCGCACGCGATGAACGCGACGCCGAAACCGGCATTGCCCATATGCTGGAACATATGGCGTTCAAGGGGACAAAGCAGCGCTCAGCGCGAGATATAGCCACCGAGGTTGAGAATGTCGGCGGGTATATGAACGCACATACCAGCCGGGAAGAGACCGCCTATTACCTGCGTCTGCTTCCTGAATATCTGGATATGGGCATTGATATTCTGGCAGATATTCTAACCAATCCAACGATGCCTCTGGAGGAAATTGAGCGTGAACGGGGCGTGATTATTCAAGAAATCGGCCAGTCGCAGGATACGCCTGACGATATCGTGTTTGATATGTTTGCTGATGCTGCCTATGGAACGCACACGCTTGGCCGCCCAATTCTGGGGTCGGTTGAAAGCGTCAGCACTTTCAGCCAAACCGATCTTCGCGGTTTTATGTCCCGCCATTATGGTGCCGGACAGATGCTGGTGACGGCGTCAGGTGCTGTTCAGCATGATGATTTTGTGGCGCGGGTTTCAGCGCGGCTTGGTGATTTGCCCATGGCCACTGACACCTCGCGTAACAGCCCTCAATGGTTTGGGGGGCGCAGCATTGAAACGCGCGATCTCGAGCAGTCCCATTTGGTGATGGGGTTGCCCGCATTCGGCGCGCGCGATGATCGCCGTTATGCGATGATGGTACTCTCAACGCTGTTTGGCGGCGGAATGTCATCCCGGTTATTTCAAGAAGTTCGAGAGAAGCGCGGCTTATGCTATTCGATTTTTTCGTTTGCCAGCATGTATTCGGACAGTGGATATTTTGGCGTTTATGCCGGCACCTCGGCAGAGCAGGCGAATGAGATGTTGTCCGTCACCGCCCAGCAACTGGGCGATCTGGCATCTTCTGTCGGTGATGAAGAGCTGATGCGCGCCAAGGCCCAGATTCGGGCATCATTGGTGATGGCCCGCGAATCTGTTTCTGGATGCG
>JAACDV010000137.1 GCA_009936825.1 Bacteroidota bacterium
AAAGGAAACAAAATTGTTGCCAGTTCGCAAGCTTTATTAATCATTTTCGTCATTATTTTGTATTTTGGGTCGAACTTAATTAACGTCGCAATGGTGACCATGCTGGATCTGAAGCTCCTGCAGGCGTAATAATGCGCTTCTCATTAAAGCCGGTGATGTCAACCCGGTACAAAGACGCCGCTCCACCGCCGCCGTCACTCTCAAACGGTTCCTGCTTATAATAGATCAGCACGCGCCCGTTTGGCGCCCATGTAGGCCCCTCTACAAGAAACCCTTGCGCCAGCAATCGCTCACCCGAGCCATCAACATTCATAATGCCAATATAAAACTGGCCCTGATACATTTTGGTAAAAGCGACAATATCGCCGCGCGGGGACCAGACAGGGGTCGCATAACGCCCTTCGCCATAACTGATTCGCCGAACGTTGCTGCCGTCATTGTCCATGATATACAACTGCTGGCGGCCAGCGCGGTCAGATTCAAACACCACGCGCTTGCCATCAGGAGAATAGGATGGCGAAGTATCAATCGCCGTAGATTTGGTCAATTGCCGGATTTCTTGCGTGCGAAGATCCATTTCATAAATATCGGTCAGACCGTCTTGAGCCCAGCTCATAATCAGCTTGTCACCCCGGGGGCCAAATCGTGGCGCAAAAGTCATTCCGGGAAATGATCCCAGCCGCTCGCTGCGTCTGGACCGGATATCCTGAATATAGACGTTTGGCTCATCATTAAAATAATTCAGATAAGCGATTTCCTGAGTTGTCGGCGAAAAGCGCGGGGTCAGCACCAGATCAAGACCGTTGGTCAGAAACTTATGATTGTGACCATCCTGATCCATGATCGCCAACCGCTTGATCCGGCGCTCTTGCGAGCCGGATTCTGCAACATAGACAATCTGCGTATCAAAATAGCCCGAATCGCCGGTGAACTCTTCATAAACAAGGTCGGCGATTTTGTGCGAAAGCTGGCGCAGAGCGTTTGGATCAGCACTGCCGGCACCCGATGTCAAATCACGGCCAGTGATGACGTCCCACAGCACGAACTCCACCTGAAGCTTGCCCTGATCGTCAAGTTCAGCAGATCCGACAAGCAAGCCTTTGACACCCAGCGGCGCCCAGTTTGCAAAATTCGGTTTGATCCCGGGCGAGCCGGGCGGCGCGATAAAGGCGGCACTGTCAACCGGTTCAAACAGGCCGGAACCAAGCAAATCATTCGAGACAATCGAGGCTATCAAACGCCCCTCGTCGGTAACCGTGCCGCCGGATCCGGTAAAATCGGCAATGGCAATCGGCGTCGGTGCAACCAGTCCTTCGGTGATTTCAATGCGCAGCTGGGCCTGAGCAATCGACGCAGCAAAGCTCGCCGCCATCACTAGGGCCGCCATCAGGCTGCGGAAAAAGAGCATGTCAAGGTCTCGCACCGATGCGACGAAATTAGAATTTCGTCCCATTATCCTAATAAGAACAATAGCTTGACTTGCAACAATAACTTGACTCGTAGAGGGAAACATCAGGCCGGACCTTATCTTGAGATGAATTTTGGATTGAATCCAAAGGTAAATTCTTTGAGTTGGTTATATTTATCAGCCGGAATTGGCAGAGGTGAGCAATCAATGATTGCGCGTTGCGCGGCGATAGCTGACGCCTTGAAATAAGAATCGACATTAAAACGCAACCTATTCTCAATTTCCGCTTGCATTACGTTACCGCTCTTATCTACCGCTACAAATATGTCAACAATAAGGGTGTCGTTACCGGCCGCACCAAGAGGAGGCTGCCAGCATCTCGAAACATGCTGTTGAATGCGCGCAATATCGTCAATACCGACAGGTGACAAACTCTTTTTCGGCGGTGCTTTAACCGCGTTTCCGGCCACTGCGCTCAAAGTCTTATTCACCGTGTCGGCAGCTTCCTTGCGCTCCTGCGTTTTGCGCGCTTTTTCAGCATCTTCGGCGGCCACCTGTGCTTTTGCAAGATTCTGTAAAACGCCAGAGGCCGCATCTTCACGCTTTTTCTTCTGCTTGGCCAGCTTGTTTAATTCGCTGGTAAGCGCCTCATTCGCCTTTGACCGGGTTGGAGATTTAGGCTTGGGCACAGGATTGCTCACCGATTTTGGCTTTGGCGCCGGAATTGGAGGAGCAGGCTTTGGGACCGC
The DNA here is from genome assembly GCA_009936825.1 of Bacteroidota bacterium. The sequence continues at coordinate 2,158 of JAACDV010000137.1, forward strand.
TTTTTTAGGTGCCGCTGGTTTGCGCTTCGGCTTTGGCGTAGGAAGTTGAATTTTCGCCAGTTTTTGTACTTTCTTTGGCTTTTCAGGCAGCGCTTCGGCGCTCTTATCCTCAATTTTGGCCGTTTCCTGTGCTTTGGCGGGGGCTTCGGGCTTGGGTAGTGGCGGCGTCGGTGTCGAGCGCGCCGGTGATGGCGGCGGAGGCGGTGGTGGTGGTGGCGGTTTTTTGCGGACTGTCGCTTTTTGCTCTTCTTTAGCGGTGCTTGGCTTATCTCCCTCAATCACATTAGTCTCTGGCACAGTACGCACCACCTCCATCCGCACGATCGGCATCTCTTCGGGAATATCACGCCCGAACATCGGCAGCCCAAGGCCTATCAACACAGCAAAAGCCAGATGGCATCCGAGCGAGATATATAGCGGACGAAAGCTCATCGCGCGGCCACCAGACCGTTACTCAGACACGGGAAGACGTGCAACAAGGGCAACACGCTCAAACCCTGCCGACTGAATGCGTCCCATCACACCAATGACCTCGCCGTAAGCAACCGCAGTATCACCGCGAACAAAAATTCTGACCAGCGGATTGGCATCCGAAATGGCCTGCAACCGGGGAACCAGTTGATCGGCTTCAACCGCTGTTTCCTGAAGGAAAAGCGATCCGTCAGCCTTTATCGAAACAACGAGCGGCGCCGCATCTGCATTGACCGCATTGGCCTTTGTTTTTGGCAAATCGACCTCAACTCCAACCGTCAACAAGGGCGCGGTGACCATAAAGACGATCAACAGCACCAGCATCACATCAACAAACGGCGTCACATTAATCTCGCCCATCGGGCGGTGCCGTCTGCCACTGCGTGATCTGTTGACCGACATTCCCATTAGCGGCCTCCTTCATCCAGTTGACGCGCCAGTAGGGTTGAAAACTCCTGCGCAAAAGTCTCAAGACGTCCGCCGATGCGGTCAAGATCACCAGAAAACTTGTTGTAGGCAACAACCGCCGGAATGGCAGCGGCCAAACCAAGAGCGGTGGCAAATAGCGCCTCGGCAATTCCAGGGGCAACAATTGCAAGGCTGGTATTCTTGGATTCAGCAATCGACTGAAAGGAATTCATAATTCCCCAAACAGTTCCAAACAGCCCGACAAAGGGCGATACCGACCCGATTGATGCCAGAAAATTCATTCCGCGTTCCAGCCGCTCCATTTCGCGGGTGGTGGTAAAACTCATCGAGCGTTCAACCCGGCTAAGCAGAGAGGCCCGAAGGTCGGAGCGCGAAGATGTCACCAACCCGCTTGCTTTGGCGCGCCGCCATTCGCGCATGCCCGCGGCAAAAACGCGTGTCATGGCGTCCTGTGGATCAGCGCCAATTTCATCATATAATTTATCGGCTGACCCGCCGGACCAGAACGCATCTTCAAAGTCGCTGGCAAATTGCCGCTCACGCCGCACCGAAGTGACTTTTTCAAAAACGATGGCCCAGCACCAGATAGATGCCAGAACCAGCAGCAACATAACGGCCTTGACCAGCGGATCAGCCGCCAGAAAAAGTCCCCACATGCTGAGGTCCGATGCCGAATGTGAAACAAAACTATCAACAGTTTCCATGCCTAAACCCCAAAAGACTAAACGTCAAAAATAACCATCCAACCGGCGACCTAGCTAACAAAAAATCCCTACTACCCAATAGCCCGCCGCAGTTTTTCGGCCACTTCGTGGGGCATCCGCTGCGCCCGTTTACTGCCATCCGAAGCCGCGCCAACGCACCCTAAGTCGACGAAAAGTCGGGCAAGAATGTGGCCATTTTCAAAATTCTTGATAGTTTGTTCAAGTTTGACGGACGCACCGCCAATCTTGAGCATGCGCGTTTCAATGATCAACGCCGCCCCAAGGCCCGCCGCGCGCAGATATTCAATGCTGGCGCGTCGCACCACAAATAAAACGGCGTCAGACGGCGGCGAGACGCGCGATCCGGCAGCGTTTTGCAGCGCCGCCAGCGCGTCTTCCTGACGGATATCAAGACAACGCAGATAGGCTGATCTTGCCCGTCCGGCAAAGGCCAGATAGTTGGCGTGATAAACAATACCGCCAGCATCAGTGTCTTCGAATTGCACCCGCATCAGATAGGTATGCGCTTTCTCTTCAATCCAACCATCAAGGCTCGCCTGCTTAGACGTCATCATTGGGGATCCGGATCATCTGGCGAAATTGCTATAGAGTTCAATAAATCCATCTGCTGGGCGGCACTAGGCGGCGGGGTTAGGCCAAGATAAGCCCACCCTGCGGTCGACAGACACCTGCCGCGGGGCGTGCGCATCAGCAACCCGGTTTGCAGAAGATAGGGCTCGATAACCTCCTCCAGCATATCTCGCTGTTCGGCCAGAAATGCCGCCAGCGTCTCAACACCAACCGGACCGCCGGAATAATTATCAGCAAGACAAGACAGATATTTGCGATCCATCGCGTCAAGGCCGGCCGCATCAACCTCCAACCGCGAGAGTGCAGCATCGGCAATCGAAGCAGAGACAACATCATGCCCATCAACCGATGCAATATCGCGCACCCGTCGAAGCAGGCGACCGGCAATCCGCGGCGTACCCCGCGCGCGTCCGGCGATTTCCATTGCCCCGTCAGGCGCCAGATTCATTTGCAGGCGGACCGCTTGATTGGCCAGAATTGTGGCCAGCTCATCACGGTCATAGAATTGGAGCCGCATCTGAATTCCGAACCTGTCACGCAGCGGTGTTGTTAACAGCCCGGCCCGCGTCGTTGCGCCAACCAGCGTGAAGGGCGGCAGATCAATACGTACCGAGCGCGCCGACGGGCCTTCGCCAATAATTAAATCCAGCTGGAAATCTTCCATCGCCGGATACAGAATTTCCTCAACCGCAGGATTCAACCGGTGAATCTCGTCAATGAACAGAACATCACGCGGCTGCAAATTCGTTAGCAACGCGGCAAGATCACCCGCCCGCGCAATAACCGGACCCGAAGTCGCGCGAAACCCAACCCCAAGTTCTGCTGAAATAATCTGGGCAAGAGTTGTCTTACCAAGGCCCGGCGGTCCATGCAGCAGCGAATGATCCATCGCATCACCGCGATCACGGGCCGCGGTGATAAATGTCTCAAGATTACCGCGACCGCCGCCCTGCCCGATAAAATTGGCCAGCCGTTCAGGGCGCAACGCATTGTCGTTACGTTCCTGCGGCGTGCCACTGATCAGACGCTCTTCATCCGAAATCATCTAACGCCCCAATTCTTTGAGTGCTGCCGCGATTAAGGCCGACAGATCATCAGAATCAACACCTTCGGCGCGCACCCTTTGCAACGCGCCATGCGCTGCAGCACGACCATAACCAAGATTAACCAGTGCCGAAATTGCATCCGCACCGACGCCGCCAACATTAGATCCAGCATTTGCGCCAGCAGTCCCGGCAATTGATCCCGTGCCCGCATGACCGCTAGCCCCGCCGCCTATGGATAGACCACCGATTTTCTCGGCAAGTTCGTTCACCACGCGAAGGGCCAGCTTTGGCCCTACACCATCTGCGCGCGCCACCATCGCCTTATCAGCTGCCATAATCGCCATCGCCAGATCGTCCGGCGACAGCACCGACAAAATCGACATCGCCGCTTTTGCCCCCACCCCCTGAACAGTCACCAACAGACGAAACGCATCACGCTCAGCGATATCAAGAAAACCAAACAGGGTCATGCTGTCTTCGCGGACCTGCATGTCGGTCAGCAATGTAACCGCCTCGCCGCCAGCTGACATTTCGGGCGCGAGCAGCGTTTGCGTGCGCCCCGAGACCGTTACCGAATACCCGACACCGCCAACATCAATAATGACATTGTTGGCGTCAATGCGGACAATTTCTCCACGAAGCTGTGCAATCATCGGCCCTGCCCCCTCCTGCGGTCGCGCTTGCTGCCCCGCCCGATATCATCATCAATGTCATTGGGGTTTGTTTGCAAGGCGGCATCGCGTGCCAAAGCGGCCTCAATAGCAGCACTAAGGCCTAATCCCGCTTGGCCTACCCCGGCGGCTGGACCCAGCATCTGATCCCCATGCCCGGCGGTAATAGCAATCGCCAGCGCGTCTGCTGCATCATCGTTCACTGCGGTAATTCCCAAAAGACGCGTTATCATTGCCGAGACCTGTGATTTGGTGGCCCGCCCGGTTCCGACGATCGCCTTTTTTACCTTTCTTGCAGCAATTTCTTCGACCTGAAGTCCGGCGATAGCGCATTGCATCATGGCAGCACCCCGCGCCATGCCAAGCTTTAGGGCAGAGGCAGCCGAGCGCGCAACGAAAATCTCTTCGATAGCTGAACGCGTTGGTTTGTGTTTGGAAATAACTTCAGCCAGCCCTTGGGCAATCACTTGCAGACGATCCGCATCGGGCAAATTAGGGTCGGGCTTGATCACGCCGTTGGCAATATGAATGAGCCTACCACGGGCCATCTCGACCACGCCCCAACCCGTGTTGCGGATGCCGGGGTCAATGCCAAGAATGCGCATCACGCCACATCCATTCACGCAAGCCGCGCCAGAATATCGTCAGGAATATCGAAATTGGACGCGATATTCTGCACATCGTCACTATCGTCCAACATATCCAGCAATTTCAAGATTGAGCCGGCCTGCGCCTCGTTCACCTCGATGGTGTTTTGCGGTTTCCAGATAAGACCAGCTTCGGATGCAGGACCAAAGCTCGCCTCCAACGCCTCACTGACCATGTTATAGTCTTCGGGCGCACAGGTTATTTCATGGCCGTCATCGTCAGATTCAACATTATCCGCACCGGCTTCCAGCGCGGCCTCAAACATCGTATCAGCATCAGCTATATCGGCCGCATAACTCATATGACCAACACGATCGAACATAAAGCTAACCGAGCCTGTTTCAACAAGCGATCCACCAAATTTATTGAAGGCGGAGCGAACCTCGGATGCGGTGCGGTTTTTATTATCGGTCAAAGCTTCGACAATCAGTGCGGTACCGCCCGGGCCATAACCCTCATAGCGGATTTCATCATAGGTTTCGCCTTCGCCGCCTTCAGCGCGTTTAAGAACGCGGTCAATATTATCACGCGGCATGTTTGCCGCGCGTGCCGCGGCCAGTGCTGTTCGAAGACGCGGGTTGGCATTCGGGTCGGTTCCTGCCCGCGCCGCGACGGTCAACTCTTTGATCAGGCGACCAAAAATCTTTGCACGCTTTTTGTCCTGCGCGCCTTTACGATGCTGAATATTCTTAAATTTACTATGGCCTGCCATGGTCTTGCGATCTTCATCCTGCGGTCAAACAAAAGGGGGCAGCGGCATTTCACTGCGGCATGTGTCAGTACACAATAGGTTTATAGCAAAATCAAAAGCTGTTTTGCCAGCATCTATATGACAATTCCCCGCCAGCCAGAAAATCCAGCCAGATTCAGGGTAAATTTTTTGCCATTAGAAATGAAGGGAGAAGCATTGGATCAGGCATCGGTGCTGATCAGATGACCGCCGCGGCGCATCGGTTCAATCGCAATGGCACGGCCAGCAGCATCGCTTTCAACCAAAATGCCGCATAAGGTCACCTCACCAAGGGAAACCGAAAGCCGGGGCCCGTCAGTGCCGATAAACCGCGCCGTTGCAGCCGCTTTATCCATGCCGATCACGCTGTCATAATCGCCACGCATGCCGGCATCGGGTTGATAGGCAGTGCCGCCTTTCAAAATATGGTGATCTGCGGTCGGAATATGCGTATGTGTTCCCACCACCAGCGACGCCCGCCCGTCCGCCATATGGCCAAGCGCCATTTTTTCCGACGTTGCCTCTCCATGAACATCAACCATAATAAAATCAGCGTCGCGCCCCAGCTTGTTGCGAACCAAAGCGCCATCCAGCGCCTGAAATACCGGATCATTCGCCGCCATGAACAAATTGGCAATAACGTTGATGACCACCAGCCGCTGACCAGCCGCATTCGTTACTTGAACAACACCGTTCCCCGGCGTTCCTTCAGCCATATTCAGCGGCCGCAATAATCGTGGTTCGGTCTGGATATAATCAATCATCTCGCGTTTATCCCATACATGATTGCCGGTTGTCAGAACATCAATTCCGGCGGCAAACAGATCCTGACAAATCGTCGGAGTTACGCCGAAACCGCCAGCGGCATTTTCACAATTTACCACAATAAAATCGAGGTTGAACTCGCGCCGCAGATCGGCAACGCCCGCAATTACGGCATTGCGCGCGGCACGTCCAACAATGTCACCAAGAAACAAAACGCGCATTAGACCTCTCCAGAGTCTGCGGAATCAAAATCCGGATGGTGAAGGTCACCCGGGGTTAAAACGGCGTCAAGCGCCACATCAAAAGGCCCAACCGGAACGCGGTCGACACGCTGGCCATCATAGGCAATGCCAATCGCCGTTACCGCGTGTCCGGCCTTACGCATACCAGCGATTGTCCGATCATAAAACCCGCCGCCATAACCAAGCCGCCAGCATTTATGATCAAACGCCAGCATCGGCGCCAGAATCACCCGCGGGATTACCACCGGATGCCTTACCATTTTTTGCGTTCCATCATCGATTGGTGGTTGAAGGGTGTTATAAGGGCCATCAACCAGCGGATCGCCCGGTGCCCATTGATGAAAAACCAGCGGATTTCCGGGCAGAGGGGTGACCGGCATCGCCGTTACCAGCCCCATCCGGGCAAGGGCAGAGATTAACGGCAACGGCGATAATTCAGATCGAATGGGAAGATAGGCGGCCACAACGCCGTCCTCGGCCAATCCGGCAATAAGCGCGGCGTGCGCGGCGATAGCATGCGCAGCTTCTAGGTGAGTCACGTCAGCCGTTTTAGCCAGAGCAGCCCGCGTTTTGGCTGCCGTAATACGAAGATCAGCCTTGGCGGCAGCGATGACATCACCCGCAAGAGCAGAGGCCGGACTTTGGGGTGAAGCATCGTTAGTGTCTGACATAAAACCCTGATGCTATTAATTTTGTTCCTGAAAGGCCCCAACTAAGGTAGGCGGCGACAACCAGCGCAACCGTTGGCAGTCTCATCCTCTGTGGCCTGCTGTGCAGGTGGGCGCCGCGAATAGCCGAACCACGGCTCGGCCAGAGACAGCTCCCAAGAGAAAATAATGGCCCCAGGGATCGAAATTCCAAACGCGGGGTCCAGTTGTCGCT
>JAACDV010000138.1 GCA_009936825.1 Bacteroidota bacterium
GGCTAAGGCGGTTTGGCTAAGGCGGTTGGACCGGTTTAGAGGGGCTTCTTCGCACCATTTCCGACAGCTTATCAGTGAGGCGTTAAAAGACCATGAATGTCGTTACCCGATTTGCCCCTTCGCCAACTGGCTTTCTGCATATTGGCGGCGCACGGACCGCGCTGTTCAACTGGCTGTTTGCGCGCCATCATGGCGGCACCTACCTTTTACGCATTGAGGATACCGACCAAAAACGCTCAACAAACGAGGCTATCGAAGCCATTCATGACGGGCTTGGCTGGCTGGGGCTGGAAGGTGACTCCCCGGCAATCAGTCAGTCTTCCAGAGCGGACCGGCATGCTGAAATTGCCAATAAACTGGTTGAAAATGGCGCTGCCTACCGCTGTTATCTCAGCGATGATGAGCTGAACACAATCAGGCAAGTCAGCATTGCCGAGGGCAAACCTGTGCGCTCTCCATGGCGGGACCGCACAAATGACCAAAAATCTCCCAATAGCCAGATGCCGGAGCCAACACTGCCCTTTGCCGTGCGAATGCGGATGCCGGATAGCGGTGCCACGACAATCAAGGATGCGGTGCAAGGCGATGTAACCGTTCAGAACGAAAATCTGGATGATATGGTTATTTTGCGCGCCGACGGGACGCCAACCTATATGCTGGCTGTGGTCGTCGATGATCACGACATGGGCATTACCCACGTGATCAGGGGCGATGATCATCTGAACAATGCCTTTCGCCAGTATATGGTGTATCAGCGCATGGGCTGGGACATTCCCATTTTTGCGCATATTCCTCTGATTCACGGGGCTGATGGCGCGAAATTGTCAAAACGTCATGGTGCGCTTGGCGTTGATGCCTACCGAGATATGGGCCTGCTTCCCGAAGCGATGGTAAATTACCTGCTGCGCCTTGGATGGAGTCATGGGGATGACGAAATCATCAGCCGCGAAGATGCGGTAAAATGGTTTGATCTGGACAGGATCGGCCGCGCGCCAGCCAATGTCGATCCCGACAAGGTCAAGGATATCAACAGCCATTATCTGCGGGAAATGGATGATGCGGCGCTGTATGAGCGCATAGAGCCACTTATTCATGCCACCAGCACCGATGCAAAATCGCGGCTTTTGACGCTGATGCCGCTGTTAAAAGAACGGGCAAAAACCCATCTGGACATTGCCAATTCCGTGGATTTCTTGCTGCATGATGGCGCGCCGGAAATAGCCGAGGATGCGGCCGTATTTTTGGATGCGAACGGCTGTGAGACATTGGCGAAATTGGCCGCAGATTTGCCGCCTGAACCATGGAATTCAGACGATTTGCAAGACTTCATAAAAGGCTGGCTTGGCGCGAACGCGATGAAGATGAAGGATATAGGGCTGCCCCTTCGTGCAGCGCTAACCGGAACCAAACAATCGCCCTCAATCATTGATGTTATGGCCGCCCTAGGGCCTTTGGAAACCGCTAATCGTATCCGAAAAACTTGCAAATTATAGGGATTAGCTGTAAGACCATCCTTCCCATGCAAGGTACGATTGACGTGTTAGCAGATGGGTTCAGTATGGGGAGTTCCCCCAAGTTTGCACAAAACGAGGATCAGCATGGCTGCCGATAAAGACGTGAAAAAAACAGTAACTCTCACCGATGATACCAGCGGTAGCAGTATCTCCCTTCCCGTGATGAAGGGAACGATTGGCCCTGACGTTGTCGATATCCGAAAACTGTATGGTGAAACGGGAATGTTCACCTTCGATCCCGGCTATGGCGCGACGGGGTCCTGTCTGTCCGGGCTGACCTATATTGATGGCGACGAAGGTGTTTTGCTGCATCGCGGTTATGCTATTGAAGAGCTTGCCGAAAAATCGGATTTTCTTGAAGTTGCATATCTTCTGCTAGAGGGCGAATTGCCTGACGCCGCGCAGAAATCAGGGTTTGATACAGCTATTTCACGCCACACGATGGTGCACGAACAATTATCCACCTTCTTGCGCGGTTTCCGCCGCGATGCCCACCCGATGGCAATCCTGTGCGGTGTTGTTGGTGCCCTATCGTCCTTTTATCATGATTCAACCGATATTCATGATCCGCTGCAGCGGATGATTGCCTCGCGCCGTCTCATTGCGAAAATTCCGACTTTGGCTGCGATGGCCTATAAATATTCCCTTGGTCAGCCGTTCAACTATCCGCGAAATGATTTGTCCTACGCCGAAAATTTCCTGCAGATGTGCTTTGCGGTTCCTGCAGAAGAATATGTTATTGATCCGATTATTGCCAATGCGATGGATAAGATTTTCATTCTGCACGCTGACCATGAACAAAACGCATCCACCTCTACCGTGCGCCTTGCTGGATCATCAGGTGCGAACCCGTTTGCCTGTATTGCTGCCGGAATTGCTTCCCTTTGGGGTCCTGCTCACGGCGGTGCGAATGAGGCCGTTCTGAACATGTTGAACGAGATTGGGCATAAGGACAATATTCCCGAATTTGTGAACCGGGCGCGTGACCGTGACGATCCATTCCGCCTGTTTGGCTTTGGTCACCGCGTCTACAAAAATTTCGATCCGCGCGCGAAAGTACTTCGCGAAACCTGCCATCAGGTTCTTGGGGCATTGGGTGTCGAAGATCCGCTTCTGGAACTTGCGATGGCACTGGAAGATATGGCGCTTAAGGATCAGTATTTTATCGATAAAAAGCTATATCCAAATGTGGATTTCTATTCGGGTATCATCTTGAAGGCGATGGGTTTCCCGACCTCAATGTTCACTGTTTTGTTTGCTGTGGCGCGGACCGTTGGCTGGGTGGCGCAATGGAACGAAATGATCACTGATCCGATGCAGCGCATTGGACGCCCGCGCCAGCTTTATACCGGCCCGGCATTGCGCGGCTTTGTAGATATCGCCAAGCGTTAGGCTTTTTCAGATACCGCAGAAACCAGGTTTGATTACGCATCAAACCTTGGTGATGGGGTGCCTAGCCACCGGGTCATCGCGTGCACTATATTGGCTTCAAATCCCCTCTTGGCAGAGTCATTATCCTGCTCCCCCCGCAGCATTTTGCGAAGCTTTTGCGCATGATCCGCGGCGCGTGATTCGGCCTGTGGGTCAGCAAGGCTACCCAGAAGGGCCTCGGCCATAGCCTGCGGCGTGGCCTTTTCCTGAAAAAGAAACGGATAGACCTGATCTTTTTCACGA
>JAACDV010000019.1 GCA_009936825.1 Bacteroidota bacterium
AATTGTCCGATTTCAGAATTCTTCCCCGTTCATGATGTCGAAGTTGGCAATGAGTTATTCTACTACATCTTCAAGGGCGACCCTGAACCAACCAACGGTTTTATCGACCTGTCAGATACAGAGCCGGGACTTGGGCTTACAATTTCTGAAGAACATATAAACGATTTCAATATCTTGGAATAGGTATTTAACGAGGCGACGCGGATCATGTCCAAACACAGTTATAGTGGCATTTGGCCGGTAGCACCGACCCCGTTTCATGATAACGGGGCCGTTGACTATGATGGTGTGACGCGTGTTCTTGATTGCATGATCGGTCAGGGCGCCGATGCTATTTGTGTTTTGGCGAATTTTTCAGAACAGTTCCTCATTTCGGATGAAGAGCGCGAAAAACTGACAAAATTGTCGCTCGCGCATATTGATGGACGTGTGCCGGTGGTTGTGACCATTAGCCATTTTGCCACTGATATTGCCGTTGCGCGGGCGCGGTTAGCCAAGACCTTGGGCGCGCATTGCGTGATGATGATGCCGCCCTATCATGGGGCCACGATGAAAGGCACAGCCCAGCAAATATTCGAACAATGCCAGATGGTTGGCGATGTTGGCATTCCCATCATGATTCAAGATGCGCCGCTATCAGGAGTTGATCTGCCGGTACCGCTACTGGTGCGCATGGCGCGTGAAATTGACATGGTTAAGCTTTTCAAGATTGAGTGTGCCGGGGCCGCCGGTAAATTGCGCGATCTCATTGAGGAAGGTGGCGATGCGATTGAAGGTCCGTTTGATGGGGAAGAAGGCATAACCTTACTGGCTGACCTTTACGCCGGTGCCACAGGTTCGATGACATCGGCAACCATCCCAGACCTTATCAAGCCCATCCTAAGTCATTTTGCAGATGGTGATTTTGCAACAGCTGAAGATATTTACCGGGATCTTTTGCCCGTAATTAATTTTGAAAATCGGCAATGCGGGTTCCGCTCCAGCAAGGCCGCAATGAAAGAGGGTGGCGTGATAAAATCTGATTTTTGCCGCCATCCTGTTCAACCACTTCACCCGGATACGAGAGCACAACTGATCACCATGTTGCGCGGGCTTGATCCGGTCGTTCTTCGGTGGGGGAAATGAAATACCCATCGCAGATGCCGCACAGGCAATACTTGGTAAAGCGCCAAGCCCTAAAATCGCTCTAGATAAAAGGAGGAAACATAATGAATTTCATTCACAACAAAATTAAAGGGTCGCTGACGATCCTTTCCGGTGTTGCGATTGTTGCGGGGGTCGGCTTAAGCGACCTTGCGGTCACAAATGCCGCCGCACAGGACAAGCCGACGATCGAAGTCGTAACGCATGCCGGTGCCGGTGGTGGTACCGATGTTAACTCGCGGATGATGATGCTGCGAGCGCGTAGGACGCTTAAACAGGATATGGTTGTCGTCAATAAGCGTGGCGGTGGTGGTGCCGCGGCCATGAATTATTTTTTGACACGACCTGCTGATGGAAACACGATCCTGACCTTTACTGTTGGTCACGCCATCACCATGGCCGCTGGTAAAACCAAGCTCCGCGTTGAAGATATGGCACCGATTGCCCGTGGCACCAACGATCCCCAAATCCTAATGATCCGGTGCGACAGTAAATATAAAACACCTGAAGACTTCCTTGCTGGTGTTAAAGCAGGAGACAGTATGAAATGGGGCGGTACCCAAACTGGAACCATCGACCATCTTACCGTCTACCTCTTCATGAAAGAGGTAGGGCAGAAAATGCCAACCTATATTCCTTTCAAGGGGGGTGGGGAACTGGCCACGCAGCTTGTTGCTGGAGCCGTTGACGTCGCAACACTGAATCTGTCAGAAGCAGCGGCACAGGTGGAGTCTGGCGCAATTTGTCCGATGATTATCCTTGCCGAAAACGGTATGGCACCAATTCCAAAGGCAAAAACAGGCAAAGAGCTTGGCGTTGACTTAGTGCTCTCAACAACCCGTGGTTTTGTAACCCATGCTGGTGCTGATAAGGCCCGTGTTGCTGAGCTTGAAAAAGGCATTGATAAGGCTATGAAACATTCTATGTATCAAGCTTATCTGGCTAACTCAGGTCTGGATGACACATCGCCACAAGGTTCTGAAGCATGGGGCAAGCAGATCAAATTTATGGTTGGAGCGTTTGGCCCTGCATTGAAAGAAATGGGACTGGTTAAATAATTGTATCGGCAGTACCTCCTATCAGACGAGGTACTGCCGTCAACCAATCGAGATAGTCATGAAAAATATAGCTGTACCTGCGACAATTAGCATTTTTTCGATCATCATCATCTATTTGGCACTGGATATTGAAACATCACCGCCGATGATTGTTGGCGATAGTATGCAGCCACGCGCGTTTCCTATTTTTTTGATGGTTCTCAATCTGGTGCTGTCTGCCTTGCTGATGTGGCAGGGTTCTGATGAAGTGCCAAAAAAACGGGCTCCGCTGAACAGAACCACCATAGGGTCATTGGTGTTGTTTCCTTTATTTTACATTTTAACAACTTACATCGATATTTTGATTGGCCTTGCCGCAGTGCTTTTCTTGATGAGTTTTTTCTGGGGTGAGCGCCGCATTTGGGTTGCGGCAGCGGTCGGCTTGATCACGCCAGCCGCGTTGTTTTTCTTGTTTACTTATGTACTGTCGATTCGGTTTCCGCGCGGCATGATCACCAACATTTTCTACGGCTAGGAGAACACCGATGATAGATGCGATTGCTGCCATGAGTTCGGTTCTTCTGGATCCCTATCTACTTTTTCTGATTTTGGTTACGACCGTTGTTGGCGTGGTGGTTGGCGTTCTACCCGGCCTTGGCGCGACAACAGGTGCGGCATTACTGCTGCCCTTTACGCTAACCATGCCACCGGTGCATGCGATTACCGTGCTGGCAACGATCTATGTTTCAGCAACCTTTGCCGGATCAATCACTGCCATTTTGATAAACACCCCCGGCACATCGGCCGCCGCCGCGACAACTTTTGATGGCTATCCATTGGCACAACGGGGTGAGGCGGGGCGGGCCTTAGGTGTTGCCGTTGTCTCAAGCACAGTAGGCGGTGTTTTCTCGATTATTGTTCTTTGTTTCGCCGCACCGTTGCTGGCGTTGGTGGCTTATGAATTTCGGCCACCTGAGTATTTTGCATTGACGGTTTTCGGCTTGTCGATGTTGGCAACCATTAGTGCGGGCGGTGCGATCCGAAATCTTATTGGGGGCATATTTGGCGTTTGGTTGGCGACGATTGGCGCCGAGAAAACAACCGGCATTGAGCGCTTTATGTTTGGGAATTACAATCTTTATGAAGGGATCGGCTTTGTTCCCGTATTTATCGGCTTATTTGCGATGTCAGAGCTTTTGGTGCAATCAAAGTCGGCTCACAGAGTGGCGAATACTTTTGGCCTGAAAGCCGTTAAACTCCCAACAAAGGAAGATTATAAGCGGATTTGGCGCACCGTCCTTCGATCATGTGGTATCGGCACTTTTATCGGAGTTCTGCCGGCTGAGGGCGCCACGGTTGCCTCGATGATTGGCTATGCAGAAGCGCGGCGGTGGTCAAAGAAAAAAGAGGAGTTTGGCAAGGGGTCTATTGAGGGTATTGCTGGCGCAGAAGCGGCTAACAACGCTGCCACCGGCGGCGCGATGGTGCCAACCATGGTTCTTGGCATTCCGGGGAGCGGGACAACCGCAGTGATTCTTGTAGGCCTGATGGTGCATGGGTTGCGACCGGGGCCCTATTTGTTTACCGAACAGGTGGATACGGTTTATCAAATTTTTGGTGCCATGCTGCTAGCCAATTTCGCGTTTATGTTCCTTGGTTTATATGCAGCCAAGGTATTCGCGCGCATTTCTCTGGTGCCACTGCCTATTCTCTGGCCGATCGTTTTCGCATTATCGACAATTGGCGCCTATGCGCTCAATTCAGCGATGATGGATGTCTGGATCGTCCTGGTTTTCGGGGTTGTCGGATTTGTGGCGCGGCGTTTTGGCTTTGCCGTGGCGCCGATCGCAGTGGGGTTGATCCTTGGTGAAATGGTCGAACGTAACTTGCAAAACTCGCTGAAAATGTACGATGGTGACTGGTGGATGATCCCTGCACAGCCATTGGCAGCGGTGTTTTTGATTTTTGCTGTACTTGGATTGCTCGCTCCGTTAATTTCTGCCCGCATCAGTAAATGGCGCGGTGGAAATAACTAGTTTGACCTAGGAATTTAGCGGTAGCCGGCAAGGCTAACAAATTTTAGCTCAATGGTAATTAGAGGG
>JAACDV010000139.1 GCA_009936825.1 Bacteroidota bacterium
CCCTAAGCTGGGTACGGCACCATGAGAATATCGGCCGAATTCTGAGCGGAACCGAGACAAAAATCGGGCGCCGCTGATTACCCTTTAGAATGATCCGAAATGTTAATCCTTTCTTCACTCTATTCCCCTATACACAACGGATGGATAATGAACAGAGGATAGCCTGCCTTCGGTTAATCCGAACACCAAACATCGGACCCATGACCTATAGTCTATTGATGCAACGCTATGGCAATGCAAGCGAGGCCTTGCGCGCGGTACCTGAGCTTGCCAAGCGTGGCGGCAAAACCTTGAAACCAGCATCCCGCGCGGCAGCCGAAGCCGAACTGGGCATGAATGCCGATTTGGGTGCGACGTTACTCTTTAATGGCAGCGAGGGCTATCCTTTGCGTCTGGCGCAGTTTGATGATTCGCCGCCGGTAATTTCAGCGCGCGGCGCCCTACATCTATTTGATCGACCTGCGGTGGCTGTAGTTGGCGCGCGAAATGCGTCGATCAATGCCCAGCGGTTGGCCCAGAAACTGGCCGAAGACTTAACCAATAAAGGATATGTGGTGGTATCGGGACTGGCGCGCGGCATTGACGCTGCGGCGCATAATGGCGCCTTGGCTGGCGGCACGATTGCGGTAATCGCCGGCGGTATCGACATTCAGTATCCGCCGGAAAACGCCGATCTTCATGACAGCATTGCCGAGGCCGGGCTGTTGCTAGCCGAAATGCCGCCGGGCACGAAACCGTCGCCGCGGCATTTTCCCATCCGAAACCGGATTATCAGCTCGCTATCGCTAGGGGTTGTTGTGGTTGAAGCCGCCCAACGGTCCGGATCGCTGATTACGGCGCGTGAAGGTGCAGAGCGCGGCGGTGAGGTGATGGCTGTTCCGGGCTCGCCCCTTGATCCTCGGGCCGAAGGGTGCAACTATCTGATTCGTGAAGGCGCGACACTTGTTCGCCACGTTGAAGATATCATTGATTGTCTGTCACAGCCCGCGATCACGGCGCTGCCAACGCCGCAGGATTGGCGTGAAGCGCGTCTTACTCCCGGACCGCAAATTGCCATTGATCGTAGCCGTACCGTCATTCTTGAGGCGCTTGGTGCTGAGGCCAGCGAGATCGATGATGTGATCAGATGGTGTGACGCGCCGACCTCAACCGTTCTTGCCGCAATCCTTGAACTTGAGCTTGCCGGACGCATCAGTCGACATCACGGGAATCGTATTTGCCGAATTTTTTGACAGAGATTTTAAGCTACGGCTTTGACAAATCCGCCATTCCATACTATCTGCGGGTGTTCAGCCAACGGGATCACCCATGAAACTTGTTATCGTCGAATCTCCTGCAAAAGCCAAAACGATCAATCGTTACCTTGGTGACGACTATAAGGTTCTGGCGTCATATGGTCATGTCTGCGATCTTCCCAGCAAGGACGGATCGGTTAATCCTGACGCAAATTTTGAGATGAAATGGCAGGTCTCAAAAGGCTCAGAAAAACAGATTAGCGAAATCACCAGCGCGCTTAAATCGGCTGACCGGCTGATCCTCGCAACTGACCCCGACCGCGAGGGTGAGGCCATCAGCTGGCACGTACTGGATCTTTTGCAATAGCGCAAACTGATCAAGGACAAACCTGTTGAGCGCGTGGTCTTTAACGAGATCACGAAGAATGCCATTCTGGCCGCGATGACGCAGCCTCGCCAGCTGGACATGGAACTGATCGACGCCTACCGGGCACGGCGGGCGCTGGATTACCTTGTTGGATTCTCTATATCGCCGGTGCTGTGGCGCAAACTTCCCGGCGCTAAATCTGCCGGCCGCGTACAATCGGTAGCGCTGCGCCTGATCTGTGAGCGCGAGGCCGCTATCGAAGCCTTTATCGCACAGGAATACTGGACCATTGAGGCCGAGCTTGGCAAAGCTGACGGACGTAATTTCAAAGCCCGCCTGACGCATCTTGACGGGCGTAAAGTTGGCAAGCTGGATATCAACACCGAAGCGCTGGCATTTGCCGCTGCGGCAAAAATTGAATCCGAACCCCTGAATGTCGCCGATCTTCAAACCAAGCGAATCCGCGACAATCCAAAACCGCCCTTCACCACCTCAACCTTGCAGCAGGAAGCATCGCGAAAACTGGGATTTTCCGCCAGCCGCACGATGCAGATTGCGCAGCGGCTTTATGAAGGCATCAATGTTGGCGCGGAGACGACCGGCCTGATCACTTATATGCGTACTGACGGCGTGCAGCTTGGGGGGGAAGCCATTGCTTCAGTTCGTCAGGAAATCGGCCATCGCTTTGGTAACAATTATCTGCCGAACACCCCGCGCGTTTACAAAACCGCTGCTGCAAATGCACAAGAAGCGCATGAGGCCATTCGCCCGACCGAGGCTAGCCGCACGCCGGATTCAGTTCGCAATTATCTCGATTACGATCAGGCGCGGCTGTATGATTTGATCTGGAAGCGCACCATTGCCAGCCAGATGCAATCCGCCGAACTGGATCAGACCAGCATCGATATCACCAACCGGTCCAACAGCGTGATGATGCGCGCCAGTGGCCGTGTTGTTGTCTTTGATGGCTATCGTTCGGTTTATCAGGAGAGCCAGGATTCCACCTCTGACGCCGCCGAAACTGATAAGAGCGATGATAGCGCCATTCTGCCCGCTGTCACTATTGGCGAGGCTTTGGCCACCCGCAAAGTAACGCCGGAACAGCATTTCACCCAGCCGCCACCCCGGTTCACCGACGCCAGTCTGGTGAAAGCAATGGAAGAGCTGGGGATCGGGCGCCCGTCAACCTACGCCTCGATCATACAGGTTCTTCAGGACCGCACTTATGTGATTAAGGATCGCGGTAAATTTACGCCCGAAGATCGCGGGCGTCTGGTTTCCACTTTTCTGAATAATTTCTTCAGCCGCTATGTGGAATATGATTTTACCGCCAAGCTGGAAGGCCAGCTGGACGCGGTATCAGATGGCAAACTGGACTGGAAAGAACTGCTCGCCCGGTTCTGGCGCGACTTCAAAGCTGCTATTGACAGCACCAGCGAGCTGACAATCACCAATGTGATCGACGTTCTGGATGAAGAGCTTGGCGCGCATTTCTTCAAGAAAGATGATGGCGGCGAGCTGGTCCGCACATGCCCCAATTGTTCGGGCGGGCGGTTAGGACTACGGCTGGGTAAATTTGGTGCTTTCATTGGATGTTCCAACTATCCTGAATGTAAATTTACCCGCCAACTGGGAACCGACGGTGATGCCGATGGTGCCGATGCCGGTGTTGTAGGCGATCGCCAGCTTGGCGATGACGCCGCGTCCGGACTGCCGGTGTTCGTTCGAAATGGGCCTTATGGACCGTATGTTCAGCTTGGTGACCCGGAAACGAAAAAACCTAAACGCGCGTCATTGCCAAAGGGCACCAATGCCGGATCATTAGAGCTGGAAACGGCACTGGCCTTGCTGGCACTGCCGCGCGATGTTGGCCCGCACCCTGAAACCAGTGATATGATTCAAGCCGGTCTTGGGCGCTATGGCCCGTATTTGAAATATCAGGGATCTTTCACCAGCTTACCAGCAGATGATGATCTTCTTACCGTTGGATTAAACCGGGCGGTTGATCTTCTGGCCGAATCCGCAAAGAAAAAAGGGCGGCCACTTGGCACCCATCCATCCGGCGGCGACGTTCATCTAAAAGCGGGACGATTCGGCCCCTATGTTGAGCATAACAAGCTTCGCGCCACCCTGCCGCGCGGCACCGAAATGGTCGATGTCACGCTGGAAGATGCTGTACGCTTGCTGGCTGAAAAAGCGGCAAGACCGATATCCGGCAAAAAAGCCGCCAAAGGAGGCGGAACGCGCAAGAAAGCTTCAGCTCAAAAAGCGGGGGCCAAAAAAGCCGGGGCCAAAAAAGCGGGAACCAAAAAAGCTGCTAAAAAGAAAGCTGGCTCGTGAACGACGACGATTCTGCAAACAGCCCAGCGCAAAATAGCCAGGATGACGGCCACCTTCCCTCAGATCAAAAAATCCTCGACTTCATTGATAGCTGTGAGGCGCCGCCGTCGGTAAAACAGGTGGCTCGAGCCTTCAAGCTACCCCAAGAGCTTCGCGCCCCGCTGCGCCGCCGCCTTCGTAAACTTGCCCAGTCCGGAACCCTGAAACGCCAGCCCGGCCGCAAGATTGCCAGCGCCGGACAACTGTCCGAAGTAACCGTCCTTACCATCCAATCAGTAGACAGCGATGGCACCCTGCTGGCCATGCCGTCCGACACCCGTATCTCGCCGCCGCCTTCCATCCGGATTTTCCCTGACCGTAAGGCCGGGCGTGCCCCTGCTGCAGGACAGCAGGTTCTGGCCCGCCTGCAACGCATTGATCCGTTGAATTATGAGGGCAGGATTATGCGGGTGCTGGATAGCACGCAGCGCCGCCTTTTCGGGGTTGTTATGGCCGGACGCGGCGGCTTTATTCTGCAATCTGCCGTGCGCGGAAGCCGTGATACGATAATGCTGGAAATGCGCCCCGACATGCCGTGCAATGAAGGCGATCTCGTTGAAGCGGAAATGGCACCCCGACGCGGATATTTGAGTAAAACGGCACGGGTGATCGAAAATCTGGGACCGGCAACCTCACCCGGGGCTTTTAGCGCATTGGCGCTTGCCGAGTTCGAGATTC
The DNA here is from genome assembly GCA_009936825.1 of Bacteroidota bacterium. The sequence continues at coordinate 4,660 of JAACDV010000139.1, forward strand.
GGCATGTTTTCCCCGAAGATACAATCGCCGAAACCGATGGTATGAAAGTACCAAGCACCGCCGGACGCGACGATCTGCGCAAAGTGCCCTTTGTTACCATCGACGGTGCTGATGCCCGCGATTTTGACGATGCTGTCTGGGCTGAACCAACGGGGTCCGGTGGCTGGCTGCTGCGCGTTGCTATTGCCGATGTAGCGCATTATGTGCGCCCGGGATCGTCACTGGACCGCGAAGCCGTCCTTCGCGGCAATTCGGTTTATCTTCCGGACCGCGTTGTGCCAATGCTGCCTGAGGCGCTGTCCAATGATCTTTGCTCGTTGCGCCCCGATGAGGACCGCGCCGCAATGGTCGCCGAAATCACCATTGATAAAGCTGGCGAAATAGGGGAAAGCCGGTTCTGCCGCGCGCTAATCCGGTCTTGTGCGCGGTTAACCTATGATCGGGTGCAATCGGTCTTTGATCGCAAGGCAGCACCCCGCGACATCGGCGTTGCCGATAGCGTGATCGACAATCTATTCGGCGCATGGCAGGCATTGGGCGTTGCGCGCGCCCAGCGGGCACCGCTAGCACTCAACCTAAAAGAACGCCGCGTGGTGATGGATGATCAAGGTGCGCCGGTTGAAATTGCCCGCAGCGCGCAGAGCGACTCACAGCGGCTGATCGAAGATTTCATGATCACCGCCAATGTGGCCGCGGCTCAAACGCTAATCAAAGCCAGCCGACCATGCGTATTTCGTATTCATGATATGCCCGATCCGGAAAAAACCAACGGGCTGCGGGATCTTGCACGCGCTGTTGGCGCAAATCTTGCGCGCGGCCAGGTTTTACGCCCGCATCATTTCAATATGGTATTGCGCCATGTTCGCGGTACCCCGGATGAAACAATGATCAATGAAGCGGTATTGCGCAGCCAATCAAAAGCAGTTTATAGCATTGAAAATATTGGTCATTTTGGACTTTCACTTAACCACTACGCGCATTTCACCTCACCCATCCGGCGCTATGCTGATCTAATCGTTCACCGCGCCCTGATTGATAGTCTGGCCGGCACAACCAGTGCTAAAAAAGGACCACAAGAGGGCCTTGGCGAGACGTCGCTTACCGCGCTTAGCGAGACTTGTGTCCATATTTCGGAGACCGAAAGCCGGGCGGCGGGGGCAGAGCGGCGGACCATCGACAGATTTGCGGCAGCGTTATTTGCGCCGCGTGCCGGTCAGGTCGTGTCGGGGGTGATTGCTGGCATCACCGGGTCGGGAACGTTCATCAATCTGGAAGACGGTGCGGCGGACGGATTTTTGCCGATGCGCTCGCTGCCCGATGACTATTACGTTCTTGACGATACAGGAATGCAAATGCGGGGCCGTCATAGTGGCCTGCGCTTTGCTGTTGGCGATAAAATGGAAGTGCTGGTGGTCGAGGTTACGCCGATCAACGGGGGCATTCTGCTGGCCTATGTTGAAGGCGGCAATACCAAAGACGGCGAGCCCCCAAAGTTAGGGCGAAAATCAGGGCCAAAATCGAAGCCGAAGGCAAATTCCAGAGCCGCACGACGAAAAGGAAAGCGCGCGGGCTGATCAATGCTTGACAAAGCGTTATATCTGCCTCATTTTCCGGCCAGAATTTCACTACCAAACTTTTTGGAAATTTTTGGCGAACCTGAGGAGCCAGCAAAATGGCAAAACCAGCAACCCTGCAGATCAAACTGGTCAGCACCGCCGATACTGGCTATTTCTATGTGACCAAGAAAAATCCGCGGACCAAGCCGGAAAAGCTTGAAATTCGCAAATATGATCCAAAAGCGCGCAAGCATGTGCTGTTCCGCGAAAGCAAGATTAAATAACCTCTCGAATAGGTGACCGCATGGGTTTTACCAGCCGATGATTGGCCTAACATTCGAGCAGACCGAGATACGCGCCGCCATTGTTACTGATGGCGGCGATTTTGTGTCTGTGGCCGAAATTCCTGCCCCCACAGGAAGCTATCGTGATTGGCTGCTGGCTGCGCGCGATCTGGTTACGGGGCTGGACGCGCAGGGCGATCTGCCCCCGTCTGCCGTCGGCATTGGTCTTCCGGCAATCATTCAAGATGGACTTGTAAAAGTCACCCCGCTTTCCATCTTTGCCGGAGCTACCATTGAGCGTGATCTTCAGTCTGCTTTGGGCTTGCCAGTTCATGCCTATGACCTTGGCAGTTGCCTTGCCGCCTTTGAGGGCCGCCGCATCCCAGTTGATACCGGCGATATGATCTTTGCGATGTGGATTGGGGTCAGTTGTCATGGCGGCATTCTTATTGATCAACATTTAATCAAAGGGGCCAATGGCGGGGCCGGAAACTGGGCGCATATGCAATTGCCATCGCCAATGCCGCACGAGATGGATGGGCATCCATGCTGGTGTGGGCGAAACGGATGTTTAGAGACTTTTTTATCCACCACCAGTCTGGAAGCCGACTATGAAAGGCTGACGGGCAAAGCGCGCACGGCCCCCGAAATTGCCCATGCCGCTGCCAATAGCGATATTGTCGCCGACAGCGTTATTCAAGTGTTTGAGGACCGGTTGGGGCGCGCCACCGCGTCCATTATCAACCTGCTGGACCCGGCGGCGATAGTGCTTGGCGGAAGTCGGCTGGAGCTTTCAAGACTGTGCGAGCGTATCCCGCGAAAATGGCCCGGCTATGTTCAGGTGGACCGCTCGGCAACGCGCCTTATCGCTTCACAATCAGGCAAAATGGCTGCTGTTGGCGGTGCCGCTATGCTGGCCGCCCAATATACTAATAAATCTGGCTGATAGATCTGGCTGATAGATCTGGCTGATAGAGGGGGGGGGCACCACATAAGCCTTACCTACATTCCGCCGCATCAATTGGCTCAGCATTGGTCAGATTCGCTGCAATGCTAAAATCCTCATAAATGATTTCATATTTGCGAACCACGCCGTTGCGCTGCAATTCAAATTGAATTTCATATTGTGGTTCGGCAGCTTTTGATGACGGGCGATAATAGGCAATATTAATCTGCCAAAATCCATCCTCACCCAGCTTGCCAATATCACTTGCCGGGATTTCACGCCAACCGCCAAAAACCGTGTTTGTGCGCATCAGCGCGCTGTCAGGTTCTGCCCCGGTGAACAGGGTCGCGCCAAAAATAGTTGCTCCGGCCTCGGCATCCTTTATCATCTTGTTGATGTGCTGCACGGGGAACATCGTCTTTTTTGGCAAATCCAGCGCGGCATCAGGCTCCATCGTAAAGAAGGCCTGCCCGGACAGATCATCTGCCATCTGCACAAACCCACCAAATTCCTTACGGCCTTCGAACGAAGATTCTTCAAATATATCAAAGCTATACATGTCTCCGTTGTCGGATTCCCACGATTCGAAATGCGACACCAGATTGTCGGACCCACCATTTTCGACAACAAACTGGATCATGTAATCCTCAATAGACCGCCAACCCGTGCAATCGCGCTCAATCGAAAAAGCAGCGCGGCCCCGGACGTTCACGATATGCGAGTTTTGTTGGCGCCCGCCAAGCTCAAGCTCGTAGAAAGCACGGTGTGAAACCAGACCGCCCGCAGCATTGGCGCAAGTCATAAAAAGGAGACCTGAAAGCGCCATCATACAGGTGAAAATGGCAGTGCTTCTAGCAGCCCGGATGATTGCCCGGACAGGTGCCCGAATGCCTGTTTTCACGACTTTGGAAGATAAAAATAAAAATCTCATAAGAGGGAAATAAGCCGCTTTTTTAGAAATTTCAATGTCTTTGACTTTGCTACATCATCTTTTTGCATTATACGACCAATAGTCGTTTCGGAGAATGTTGTTTTCATGGCTAAAAGCCAATCTGCAAAAAAACCGTCGCCCTCGGTAGATATCATCACCACTACCGGCGGGGTGCGTGATCTTGTTGCCCGTTTTGCTGGCGCGGAATTCCTTGCCATCGATACCGAGTTCATGCGCGAGCACACTTATTATGCCCAGCTTTGCCTGATCCAGATCAGCGATGGCACCCACGCCGCCGCGATTGATCCGCTGGCAAACGGGATTGATTTATCGCCGCTATGGTCGCTTTTAGCGGATACATCTATCGTCAAAGTGTTTCATGCCGCGCATCAAGATTTAGAAATTTTCCTGAAGGAAATGGACGCTCTGCCCCTGCCGCTATTTGACTCGCAAATTGCCGCCACCGTTCTGGGGCATGGTGATCAGGTTGGCTATGACCGGCTGGTGCGCGCGATTCTGAATCATGAAATTGACAAAACCTCACGGTTTACCGACTGGTCGCGGCGTCCGTTAACAGAACGACAGATCAGCTATGCGCTGGATGATGTTATCTATCTTGCAAAAATCTATCCGATCCTGTGTGCCGAGCTAGAAAAGAGGGGCCGCGCTGGTTGGCTGGAAGATGAAAATGCCCGTCTTGCCAAACCCGAGACCTATCGCACCGCGCCAAGCGAGGCATGGAAGCGGATAAAAATTCGCTCGATGAAGCCCGCCGCGTTGCGCCGGATGATGCATCTGGCGGCTTGGCGTGAGGATGAGGCCAAGCGCCGCGATCTGCCGCGCAACCGCGTTCTGCGTGATGAGACAATCCTTGATCTTGCCGGCAGCAACCCCAGCAAGGCCGAAGATTTCGGCAAAATCAGGAACTTTCCGGGCGGTGCGGGCGGCAAGCTGGTGGCATCGGTGCTGAAGCTGCTGACCGAAGTTGAAAACATGCCCGATAGCACCCTTCCCGAAGCCAAAAATGAAGGCCGCACACCAAAACCGCCCGCAGCGGTGATAGAACTTCTACGGGTGCTGTTGAAACATATCACCGACAAACAGGGCATCGCACCGCGGCTGATTGCGTCAGCGGATGAGTTGGAACAGCTTGCCCTTGACGATGCTGCCCCGGTTCGCGCGCAAAGCGGTTGGCGCTATGATGTATTCGGGAAAGCCGCACTCAGGCTAAAACATGGCAAGATTGCAATGGCCGTTAAGGGCCGCCAGATTAAGCTGATAGATATCGAAGACTAGCGTTGCTCTGTTATAGCGTGCTGTTGAAATTACCGCCATCAATCAGAATATTCTGGCCGGTCAGATAGCCCGAATGGGCGCTGCACATCCACGCACAGGCAAAGCCGAACTCTTCAATTTCGCCAAGTCTTTTAGCCGGATTGCGATCTTCGAGAATCGCCCGCATTTCGGCCTTTGATTTACCTTCTGACTTGGCTGAATTCTCAATCAGCATTTCAATCCTATCGGTGTTGAACTGGCCGGGCAACAACCCGTTGATGGTCACATTATGCGCCGCCACCTGGCGCGACAGACCGGCGCAGAACCCGGTCAATGCAGCGCGCGCTCCGTTCGACAGGCCCAATGCCGGAAGTGGCGATTTAACCGAGTTTGACGTGATGTTAACGATCCTGCCAAAGCGGTTTTCAATCATCGGGTCAATGACCGCCTTGATCAACTCAAAGGCTGTCAGCATGTTGGCATCCAGCGCCGCAATCCAATTCTCGCGCGTCCAGTCACGAAAATCACCCGGGGGCGGCCCGCCAGCATTATCGACCAAAATATCAACATGACCGGCGGCTTCCAAAACAGCGGCGCGCCCCTCATCGGTGGTAATGTCACAGGCGATTTCAATGACTTCGACACCGTGTTTTGCACGGATTGTCTCGGCCGCGCCGCCCAGCGTCTTGGCCGTTCGGGCGCACATCACCAGATCAACCCCGACCGCCGCCAGAGCATCAGCGCACCCATAGCCAAGCCCTTTACTCGAGGCGCAGACAATCGCCTTTTTTCCGGCAATTCCAAAATTCAACATCTATTTCTCCCCAAAATCTGGCCCAAAATCTAACCTAGAATCGGCCCCAAAATCGGCC
>JAACDV010000001.1 GCA_009936825.1 Bacteroidota bacterium
GCTATGCCGAAACGATGCCTAGCGAATAGACGTGTTACGCGATTAGAGTTAACCAATATTATTTTGAGGAAAACGATGACTGAGTTCGATTTTGATGGATTTATTGAAACCGTTCGAAAGGCGGCTGCCAGCCCCGCACCGGCCCCTGCTGTTCGCGCAGTTATGGACGCAGCCTTTGCCAATTGGCCAGCGATTAGGGCGGCGGCACCCCCATTCGAAGGGGATGAAATCCTGTTGTTTGAAGAAGAAGGGGTGTCGATTTACCTGTGCCAATTTTTTGCGGGCCGCCCGATCCCGCCGCATAATCACAACATATCAGCGGTCATCGGTCTTTATGATGGGGCTGAGGATAATGATCTCTACAGCACCGCTGGCGAGGCTTTTCTGACGCATTCGCAAAAGGTGGAAATGAAGGCGGGCGATGTTTTGTCGATGGGGCCCAGTGCCATTCACACCGTTACCTGCCGCAGCGATGTGCCAAGCCTTGGTATCCATGTTTATCTTGGCAAGCTGGCCGAGACAGAGCGCAACCTGTTTGATACCGAGCGTGAGGTTGTTTTGCCTTTCACTGACGATACCTTTAACGCGATGGTGGACGAGATAGCTACCGCTTAGATATGAAACATGAGGCCAAGTTATAGGGACATAAGGGCGGCCAAGGCGCGCTCACCCGAGACAAAAGCGTCTTCAATCCGCGCTCCGGCCAACCAGTCTCCTGCAATGGCAATATCACCGCCGTTGAGCCCTTGCGATACGATTGGCGCGGCATTTTCGGCGGGTTCAATCACCCGGGCATAACGCCAACGATGCGCGGCTGCATATTGAGGGGCGGGAAGCCGAGTGCCGGTTTTTTCCTGCCATGCCTGCAATAGAGCGGCGGCAATCTCGGCCGGGTCATCTTCCAGATGTGCCGCGCTCCAGTCAGGTCCTCCCTGAACGGTTAAAGCTAAATGCGGGCGGGCTAAATGCGGGGGGGCCAAAGGGGAGAGGGCCAAAGGGGAGAGGGCCAAAGGGGAGAGGGTCGAAACGCGCGAGCTATCGCCATCCGGTCGATGCGATTCCCATACGCCCCAGCCAACCGGGCCATCTAAATCGGTAACCGGGCCGGTCTGCGCTGGCAGAATTTGCGCGTCGTCAAACCCAAACATCGCCGTCATGCAAGGGGCATAGCGCGCAGTGCTGGCAGTAACGCCAAGTTCGGGCGCAACATCGGCCAGTAAGGTTGCGCTTTGCGGGGCAGGGGCGGTGATGATGGCGCGGCGGGCATGCGCAACCACGCCTGATGCATCATGAAAACATACGCCCGCATCAACGCGTTCAATATGCGAGATTTCAACTTCTTGGCAGATCGTCAGCCCGCTACCAAGAAATGCCGGAAAATCGCGCATGCTTGGCGTTCCGCAAAAGGCATCGCGCCCGGCAACCTGCCACTTCGCCAGCGCCCCTGCCGCCAGCGCGCTATCGCAAAGTTTGCTAAAGCTATCGCCGCGGGCAGTAAGAAATTGCGCGCCATGATTAAAGCGGAACCCATCTGCGCGGCGCGTGGCAACACGCCCGCCAATTCTTCTGCCCTTATCAACAACCAGAACCGATTTTCCAGCAGCGGTACCCGCGCGCGCCGCAGCAAGACCGGCAATACCACTCCCAAGAATGATAAGATCATAGGATTCTGACTGGCTGGTGGCGGTTTGCGGCATAATGCTAATCTCCCTAAAATTCTCATAGTTATCTAGCGACAGGCATGGCAGATGGCTATAGTAAAGAGGCGGTGCGAAGATTTACTTTTGGTCATATGATCAAAATGAAAAAAGAATAAGGGATCTCCGATGAAGACCGACACCCCAGCCTTTGCCAATTTGCAAGCCGAAGCCGAGCGGTTATCCGCGGTTCATCTGGCGGATCTTCTGGGCGATGATGTTCGCGCGCGCGCGCTGGTCTGGCAGATGGATGATCTTCGCGTTGATCTTTCACGTCAGCTTCTAACGCCGTCCACAATGTCTGATCTGCTGTCGCTGGCCCAGACATGCAGCCTTGAGGCTAAGATAAAGGCGCTGTTTGCGGGGGATAGGATTAATTTCAGCGAAAACCGGCCGGTGGTGCATATGGCACAGCGAGGGCAGCAGCGTATCAACAGCGCCGAATTTAAGCGCCTATGCGACTTTGCCGAAAATATCCGCCGCCGTGCTGGAGCTGGTGATATTCGCGATGTGATTAATATCGGCATCGGGGGCTCCGATTTAGGGCCGGCGATGGTCAGCGCTGCATTGGCATATTTGGCTGATGGCCCGCGAATTCATTATGTGTCGAACGTTGATCCCAGTCACCTTCACGATGTTTTGCTTGGGTGTGAGGCGGCAAATACGCTTGTCATTGTAACGTCGAAAACGTTCACCACCGCCGAGACTTTGCGCAATGCTGCTCTGGCACGTGGCTGGCTTGGGTCTGATGGCGCGGGGATGGTGGCGGTAACGGCGGCAAGTGATATTGCGGCGGATTGGGGCATTGCGGCGGACCGGATTTTTGATTTTGATGAAGGCGTTGGGGGGCGATATTCGCTGTGGTCGGCGGTTGGCCTTCCGGTAATGATTGGCCTTGGCAGCGCGCAGTTCACCCGTCTTCTGGAAGGCGGCGCTGCTATGGACGCGCATTTCAGAGACACGCCTGCCACGATGAATCTGCCGGTTATTTTAGGGCTTCTCCGGGTCTGGAATCGCAATTTTTTAGGGCTGCCAACGCATGGAATTATGCCTTATGACCAGCGTCTGTGGATGCTGCCTTCATGGGCCCAGCAACTGGAAATGGAATCGAACGGTAAAAGCGTCAACACCGCCGGATCACCGCTGGACTATGCCACCACACCGGTAATCTGGGGCGCGGCCGGAACCGGAGCGCAGCATAGTTTTTTTCAGTCATTGCATCAGGGGCATGACATCGTGCCCTTGGACATATTGTTGCCGCTAACCCCCGCCGGATTGTCGTTAGATAAGAATTCGTCGGATCAAGATTGGCAAAGCAGTCACCGCGTTTTGGCCGCCAATGCGGTTGCACAGGCTGAGGCGCTGGCCGTTGGCAGCCCGAATGTTGGCGAGCCGCATCGTCATTTCCCCGGCGGGCGGCCCTCCAGCATCATTAGCTGGACGGTCAGTGATGCCTTTTCGATCGGCCGCTTGCTGGCATTATACGAGCATGTGACGATTGCGAGCGGCTTTATCTGGGATGTAAACAGCTTTGACCAATGGGGCGTTGAGCTTGGCAAGGCAATGGCAAAACAGGTTGAGGCGGTGATGGCGGGCAGCGCCCCTGCCACTGGTTTGAGCGCGACTGCAACCGATTTGCTGGCCAGCATTGCCGCCCCCAGCCCCCCGCAAAAGCGCTGAGTGTTGCCACGTGATCACCTCATTCATCGGCATTGATTGGTCGGGCGCACAAGGGCCGCGTCAGCCCGGAATTCAACTGGCAATTGCCAAGCAAGGGCGCGGTGTTCCGATAAGCGTTTCGCCCGAAGATGGCCGGTCATGGGGGCGTGACGGTATTCTGAGCTGGTTGCTGGAAGCGGCAGAAACGGGTCCGGTTCTGGCCGGGATAGATTTTGCATTTGCCCACCCCTTTGTTGATGAAGGTGCCTATTATCCCGGGCTTGCCGCATCGCCGCATTCCCCGGTTGAGCTTTGGAATTTGATTGAGGGGATATCGGTGCAGGCGCCGCATCTTTATGGCGGTGCAATGTTTGCCGCCGCCGGATTTGGTGATTTCTATCTTTCGCCGAAGAATCATGGGGCACCCAACTATGCCAGTCGTAGGCGGGTTACTGAGGGTGCTGCGCGCGCGGCTGGTCGATCACCCTCGCCAACGTTTAAGGCGATTGGGGCGGATAATGTGGCGACCGGATCGATGGCGGGAATGCGTCTTATCCATGCCTTGAAATCTGCGCTGGGTTCGCGTCTTGCGGTCTGGCCATTTGATCCGGTTTTTGAGTCTGAATCTAATCTCAATCGCGGTTTGGCAATGATTCTTGTGGAAATTTTCCCAAGCTATTATTTCCATCGCGCCGGGTTAAATCCGGCAAAGAATGCAGCGGCTGATCCCGGTTTCATGACGACTGCACTGGCTGCATATGACAGCGATGGTGTCGCCCGGGACTATGTCCCGAAGGGCGCGGATGCAGATGAATCTGACGCCCTTATTTCCGCTGCCGCCCTACGCTATTTTGCGCGTGAGCCCTGGTGCTGGCAGGTCCCGGATGCGGCCTTGACAGAGGGCTGGATTTTCGGCGTTCCACAAGGGGCGTCTACCTAGCTAACAATTAGCCTATAATCACATAAGGGGAGATGTAAAATGCCCAAAATTGATCTTGATAAAGTGCCTGTTAACCGCCGGCTTGTTTATCCCGAACCTTTTCTTCAGGCCACCGCGGGATATTCTGCTCAGCGGGTTGGGGATGCTGCAGGTCTTAAAAAAATGGGGATCAATCGTGTGGTATTGCCGCCGCATTCCCGAACTGCGCTGCGGCATTGGCATGAGGTCGATGATGAATTCGTTATCGTAATGGAAGGCGAGGTGGTGTTACATGATGATTCCGGCGAGACGATTTTGTACGCCGGGGATTGCGCAGGCTTTAAGGCTGGCGATCCGAATGGTCATGCTTTTCATAACCATTCAGATAAATCTGCCGTGCTATTTGAAATTGGGACGCGTGAGCCCACCGAGATCGCGCATTATCCCGATGATGATCTGCGGTATGAAAAGCGCGATGGAAAGCACATGTTTTTTCACCGTGACGGCACGCCCTATTAAGCTCACTAGAGTTGTGCTCACTAGAGCCACGCCGGTCAAACCAAAGCTGGTCAACTGCCATATTCGGCAAGATATGAACTGCTATGCCAGTCAAAAATACCAAAGGTCATTGCCACCAGAACCGCAAACATAAGATAGCTTAACAGGCGTTTTTTTCTGGGGGAGATGGATGATTTACTGATCCGGTCATTGATCAGGAAAAGTGCCCCTGCCGAGGCCAGAAAAGCGAGTCCGCCAACCAGAACTGTATCCATTACTTACTCTCCTAAATAATTTCCGGACGGCTAGAGAACCGGCTCGAATGACGTGCCATCGTAGTAATATAGATTGCCTTCTCCGATATCGTTCCACAACCCATGGATTGACAGAGTTTCGGCATCGACAGCTTCCTTAACAAAAGGAAAGCTGAGAAGATTGTTCAATGATTCCAGAACCCCCTCACGTTCCAGCGCGGCGATCTGCTCCTCCTCGGTTCCTTTATCGCTGATGCGCTCATAGGCTGGGCGCAAGATATCCATCCATCGTCCGACAAAGCTGGTTTTTTGCTCCAACTCCGGGGCGCTGCCATTGCACATGTGATAACAGCCATTAACGCCGCCGCAGTTTGAGTGACCCAGAACTATAATATGCGCGACTTTCAGCGTTGTGACCGCGTATTCAACCGCTGCCGATGTCCCATGATGGTCGCCATCCGGATTATAGGGGGGGACCAGATTGGCGATATTACGGTGAATGAAAAACTCACCCGTATCCGAGCCAAAAATGGCGGTGACATGAACTCTGCTGTCACAGCAGGAAATCACCATTGCACGCGGGTGCTGCCCATCCTCGGCGAGGTGTTTGTACCAGACTTTATTTTCAACGTATTTTGTGGCCTTCCACCCGGCATAACGCTGGATGAGATACGGAGGCAATGGTAATCCGGCGGTCATCATGATCCCCTTTCGACGAATCTTATCTGTAACTTAACACTTCGGGAAAATCTAGATTTGCGTGCTGAGATTTGATTATTCTACTCTATTGATCAACATCATCCCCGTATTCCTCGCGAAGCATGGAAATCATCCTGTCGGTAAATTTCGCTGCAGCCACGGGCAAAACACGGCCCTTCAAATGACAGATATGCAGCGTTCCTGCTGGAATATCACCAAGATGGAGTGGCCGCGAGATCAGGTTAGACCCTAATTCGCCCGACTCGCCAACAGGCAACCGGCCTCCTACATCGCCCAGCGCAATCGGAATCTGGAAGAATAGAGCAGGTTCGAACTGTAAAAAATTATGCATGAATTCGAAACTGTCTGATTCCAGAATCACTTCAAGCTCAACATTGCGTCGCAAGCACCCAACATCCAGCAATTGGCGAACCCCGCTTTGCGCAGTTGGCAGAACAACCTGGTGCCCCACACAATCGCGAAGGCGGATATCGTCTTTACTGGCAAGCGGATGATCGGCCGGCATCACACATTGAATTTGCTGGCGCAGGGTTGCCGCCACATGGACATGCGCAGCTTTGATAGGCGCAAAGATCATCGCAACATCAACATCCAGCGTGAACAGTTTGGCCTCGGCTTCATCGCCGTAGCAGCGCGCAAGATCGAAACTAACTGCCGGATAATCTGCCCGGTATGCGGCCAGCGATTCGGGCAGAAACTGGCGTAGGGCATCCGCACCGCTGGCAATCCGGACATGACCGCGGCGAATCCCGCTCAGATCAGAAATCTGGGATTGGACGCGCGCCAGCTCGGCAAATTGCGAGCGGATATGCTGGACAAAAATTTCCCCCGCCGTATTCAGGCGCACCCCGCCCGGCAAACGTTCAAATAAGGGCTGACCAATTTCTTCTTCGATTTGCAGAATGCGCCGGTTCAACGCTGTTGATGTGATGGCCAGTTTATCTGCCGCTTTGCGGATGGACCCTTCTCTGGCAACCACATCAATAAACCGCAAAGTTGTCATATACCGCATAACATTCCTTCCCAAAAATACTTCTTCCCAAAAATATGACCATAAGCGGACGGCACCTCATCTAAATTTACCGTGCTATTACAGCTTTCAATAACAGCGTGCTGCAAAAAATGCATCGCTAAAATGCAAATTTAGCAGAATTAAGCCCCGATGTTGGCTGGTAGGGATGGTGTGTCTGAAAACAGGCCGGTTTGGTGATACCGATGGCGTTTCCGTGACGTTGACGCTGATTTTAAATCGCCATCAAACAGAGCGTTCGAGGCCGTTGCACCGAACGCACGAAGGAAGGAAAAACTATGAAATATATAGTGGCAATCATTCAACCAGGACGGTTGATTGCTGTGCATGAAGCGCTGGGTGCTGTCGGCATCGAGGGGCTCACCACATCCGAGGTCCAGGGTTTTGGGCGTCAAAAGGGCAAGACCGAGGTTTATCGCGGCGCCGAGTACACGGTGAGTTTCCTGCCGAAAGTGAAAGTCGAAGTCGCTGTTGATGACGCGATGGCCGAAAAAGCCGTCGATGCCATTAAAACCGCTGCCGAAACCGGCAAGATCGGTGACGGCAAGATCTTTACCCTCGACCTTGAATCTGCTGTGCGAATTCGCACGGGCGAAAGCGGCGCTAGCGCACTTTAATCTTTTTGGAGCTATCAGTTATGTTTAAACCTATCCTTTCCACCATGTCGCTTGCCGGTATTGCCGCGCTCATCGCGAGCCCTGCGCTTGCTCAAGAAGTGCCAGAGCATGGTATTTTCATCCTTAATTCCCTGTTATTTCTAGTTGGCGGCTTTTTGGTCATGTTTATGGCGTGCGGGTTCTGCATGCTCGAAGCTGGCCTGGTCCGCGCGAAAAATACAACGATGCAGTTGACCAAGAACATTGCTCTGTTCTCGATTGCAGCGATTGGCTACTACCTTGTTGGCTATAATCTGATGTATCCGTTGGGTACGTGGACGGTTGATGGCATTCTGTCGGGCGTTATTGGTACAGCCGTGATGGAAGCAGTCGGCATTTCTGCTGAAGGTGCGGACGATCTGTCCTATGCCTCAACAGCATCTGATTATTTCTTCCAGCTGATGTTCTGTGCGGCAACAGCGTCAATTGTATCGGGCGCGGTTGCTGAGCGGATCAAGCTTTGGCCATTCCTTTTCTTCACATTTATTCTGACAGCCTTGATCTACCCGCTTCAGGCAAGCTGGAAGTGGGGCGGTGGTTTCCTTGATGCCATGGGTTTCCTCGATTTTGCAGGATCTTCCGTTGTGCATTCTGTCGGAGGTTGGGCGGCGCTCGCCGGTGTTCTGGTTCTCGGTGCACGGACCGGGAAGTACAAAGATGGCGGCGTCGTCCCAATGCCGGGTGCGAATTTACCTTTGGCAACGCTAGGAACGTTCATTTTGTGGCTTGGCTGGTTCGGCTTTAATGGTGGCTCTCAGTTGGCTATGGGGACTATCGGTGATGTTGCTGACGTGTCACGGATTTTTGCGAACAC
>JAACDV010000140.1 GCA_009936825.1 Bacteroidota bacterium
CCAGCTTAGGTCAGATTTCCCAGCTTAGGTCAGATTTCCTAGTCTGGGCACGATTGCAAGTAGGTGTCTTTTCGTTCGCGATAGGGTATAACCCCTCGCATAAACTGAAATCCACCAAAAGTGCTGGGATAATTATGCCAATCAAAGTGCCAGACAATTTACCAGCGCTTGAAGATTTGCTCGCCGAGCAAGTTGATGTTATCGCGCAAAAACAGGCGCTAAAGCAGGATATCAGGCCGTTAAAGCTCTTGCTGTTGAATCTGATGCCCAAAAAGCAAGACACTGAAGTCCAGTTTGCGCGATTGTTTGGCAATTCACCTTTGCAGATCGAAATGATCCTGATGACAACGGCAAGCTATACGCCGCGGCACACGAAACCCGGTTATCTGCGCCGTTTTTATCGCCAGCTTGAAGATGTGCAGGATGACTATTTTGATGCGCTGATTGTAACGGGCGCACCGGTGGAACGTTTGGCCTTTGATGATGTTGCCTACTGGCAGGAATTGACCAAAATCATGGATTGGTCGCGCGCGCATTGCTTTCGCCGACTTGGCGTCTGCTGGGGTGCGCAGGCGATGCTGCATCATTTTTACGGGGTACCGAAATATGATTGCGGGAAAAAACTGTTCGGCATTTACCAGCACAGCCTAAATAATGTGAATGGCCGCCTGATGCGCGGATTTACCGAGACGTTCCCGATGCCGGTTTCGCGCTATACCGAAAATCGCCATGATGATCTTCAGGCGGCAGGGATCGAAGTGTTGGCCGAGAGTGATGGTTGCGGCATCGGGCTGGCACGCGATCCTGCTAGCGGCGATTTGTTTGTGCTGAATCATCTGGAATATGATGCTGATACGCTGGCATCAGAATATGCGCGGGATCAAAAGGAAGGGTTGCCCACAGAATTGCCGCATGGCTATTTCCCGGGAGATAATCCCGATGTTACACCGGTAAATTTCTGGCGGCCTTATGCGTTTCTGCTGATCAGTAACTGGATCAATGATTTATATCAGGCAACGCCGTTTGATCTGACGGATATTGCCAAGAATTAGGCTGATCCAAAAATACGGATTGCGAAGGATTAGGGATCGCCTAGTGCAAAACCGTCTATTTGGCGGAAATCTGCCGGTTGGTGTGTCCCATCTTACGGCCAACCCGCGCCTCGGGTTTGCCGTACAGGTGGAGATGGACGCCCGGTGTTTCTAAAATTTGCGGAATTTGCGGCATATGTTGGCCAAGAAGATTGTCCATCTGCCAGCTTCCATAGGCGTCAGTATTGCCAAACCCCATTCCGGCCAGACAGCGCGCAAGCTGCGTAAACTGGCTGGTGGTGGCACCCTCAATCGTCCAATGGAAGCTGTTATGGGGGCGCGGCGCCATCTCGTTGAACAGCAGCGTTCCGTCTTTCGTAACGAAAAACTCAACTGCCAAAACGCCAAACAGGTCCAGTTCATCAGCGAGCGCGGCGGCGGCGATCTGCGCAGTATCGGCTATTTTATCGTCGAGGGGGGCGGGGGCTATTGTTTGCGACAGGATGCCGTTTTCATGTTTGTTCTGGCTGATCGGGAAATGGGCAATCGCCCCTCTCGCATCTCGCGCCAGCAAACAGCTGATTTCCCGGTCAAAGCTGATGTGCTCTTCAAGAATGGCATCATCACTCGCAAATTCGGCGAAAATTTCAACCGGTGATTCTCCGGTAGAAATGCGGTACTGGCCTTTGCCGTCATATCCAAACCGGCAGGTTTTCAAGATACCGGCCCCGTTCAAATCATCCAGCGCGGCGGATAAATCATCAGCGCTGCGCACCTTCCAAAATCGCGGCGTGGCAATGCCCAGCTTGGCAGCCAACGTTTTTTCGGTGACGCGGTGCTGAGCTGCCGCAAGCGCGCTGCGACCGGGACTTGTCGGACAAAGAACGCTGATCACATCCATCGTCGCCGCGGGCACATTTTCAAACTCGCTGGTGACAACATCCACCGATTTGGCGAATTTTTGCAGTGCCGTACGATCATCATAGGATGCGGTGGTGGCCATATCGGCGACAGCTGCTGCTGGACTACCGATGGCGTCAGGGGCAAAGATATGGGTCTTCAGGCCCAGCTGCGCCGCGGCGATTGCCAGCATCCGGCCAAGCTGACCACTACCAAGAATGCCGATGGTTTTAACCGGCATGGCAGCTTGATTGATTGCCCCGACTCCGGTCATGCGGCCCTCCTGGAATTCATGTTGGGGTTTGGGCAACATTATCGGTTTGCGTTTGCCGCCATGTGGCCAGCCTTGCGGCAATGCCGCTATCGCCAAGCGCTAGAATTTGCGCCGACAACAGCGCGGCATTCTTTGCGCCTGCAACCCCGATGGCCAGCGTTCCCACCGGCACCCCGGCCGGCATCTGAACGATCGAAAGCAGCGAGTCCATGCCGCTAAGGGCTTTGGATTCAACCGGCACGCCAAGAACGGGAAGGTTGGTATGCGAGGCCAGCATTCCTGGAAGGTGCGCTGCCCCCCTGCGCCAGCGATAATCACCCCAAAACCGTTATCGGCGGCGGTACGGGCAAAATCAGCCAATCTGTCAGGCGTCCGGTGCGCTGAAATAATGCGTGATTCATGCGCCACATCTAAATCCTCCAGAATGGCGGCAGCCTCACTCATGGTGGCCCAATCGGACTGGCTTCCCATGCAAATAGCAACGCGCAAAGTCGGGGATATGGATGGATTCATGATCAGGTTCTTCTCAATATTCACGCGCTCAAATCGGCCTAGGATAAATGAGGTTAGGCTATAATATCTGGCAAGCTTCGACTGCGCAGCATAGTAATTTCATCTTTTAGGGCCAGCTTACGCTTTTTCAGACGCTGAAGTTTTATCTGATCAAAGGGTTTGTCCTCAGAAAGATGCTCAATCACATCGTCAAGGTCACGATGCTCGCTCTCCAGCTCGTACAGCTGGGCTTGCAATTTCTGCTGTTCTTCGCTTTCGGTGGTGGTCACCGGCCCTGTTTCCTGTTTGCCCCTTGCCTCATTGCCGGTAGATGCCGGTCAGTGTTGGTTAGGGATGGTTGTTACCGCCCTTGTCGCTCCCATCTACGCCCTCACTTCTGTTTGAAGACAAGGTGTGAGGATAGGGTGTTATGGAAGCTCGCTGATGGTTGTTACCTGTTCTTCGGCCTGTGTTGTGGTACCGCCGGCTTTTTCAATAGCCGCATCAAGATCGGCCTGCTTACACAAGCCCAGCATGGCCGGATGTTTGGCCGAAATATTGCTGATGTTCCAATGTGTTCTCTCGCGGATTTTGGTGATTGTCTCTTTTGTCGTACCGATCAGCTTGACGATTTGCGAGTCTTTCAACTCGGAGTGATGTTTGACCAGCCAGGCAATTCCGTCAGGTTTGTCACCACGGCGCGCAACCGGAACATAGCGCGGTCCTTTGGTGCGCCGGTTAGGCGTTGGAAGATCGGACGTGGCAAGAACCAGCCGCCCTGTTGGATCACCTTCGCAGCGGGTAAGTTCTTCGCGCGTGAGCTGGCCGTTTTGCACCGGATCATACCCCTGAATCCCAATTCCGGTTTCGCCATCTGCAACCGACTGGACTTCCAGCGGATGTAGATTACAAAAATCTGCAATCTGGTCGAAGGACAGCGCGGTGTTGTCAATTAACCAAACGGCTGTGGCCTTGGGCATAAGTAGTTGAGTCATCATTACCTGCTTTCTGCGGCACGACCCCTCCGGGCCGGCGCAATATCGCGTTTAATTAACGGGAACTACTTTGTTATACTAATGAAAAGCCTTGATTGCAAAGGGGCTTTGCGGTCCGACCTAAAATTGCCGATAATTAGGGGGGGTAAGCCGCATTTTCCCCCTTATTTTGTGCGATTCAAATGAGGGTGATGCCCGGATGGAGACGCCCAGATGGAGAATGTGAAATGGAAAAAGAATTTAATGCATTGAAGCCGGCTGGAACCGGCAGCGAGATGGAGCGCTGGAATGTTGAGGATCTGCGTGCCTATATCGACAGGATGAAGGCTGAAATCGAAAAAGTTGAGGTGATTATCGCCAGCAAAGGGTGAGTCAGTGCGGCTGCAGAAGCGCTTTTTGGTGATAAATAGGCCTAACTTGGATAAAGACCTGTACTTGGATAAAGACTTGAACGCGGATAAGGGCGGCAATTCGGACTTAGCCGCTAATCGGTTCGGGCTGGCATTGGCAGCGGCACCATCCAGTCGGGCAGCCGCAATGTCGCCGGTAATGTATCAATAGTCAGGGTCGCACCGGTCTGCCGGATGCGATGCAAATCGGATAGTTTCATCGCCGCCAGACAGACGCTGCCGGTGCTGGTTGGTGCCGCGCTCAAGATTTTGCCGAGCACCGCATCGCCGTCATGGATAGCGGCGGTGCTGGCCGGTATTCCGCCCGAAACCTCAAGCGGGACAATCCGGCGTTTGACCAGCCCGCGATAATGTGTTCGTGCGGTCACTTCTTGGCCGACATAACAGCCTTTTTCGAAATCAACAGCGCCAAGCTTGTCCATCCCGGCCTCTAGCATCAGGGCGCGTTCGGGAACCAGATCGATCGGGCCTTGCGGAACCCCTGCGGCAATTCTCAGCGCGTGCCAGTTATCAATGACGGTGCGCCTGCCTGCCTCCACCGGCAAATCGGCTTCATCAGCACCAAGCCAGCGTTGGCCCAGATCGGAGTGGCGCGGGTCATCAAAAGCCCCTTCGATGGCTGAACCGTCGGTGCAATTCCAGATCACCCAGACGCCAAGTGCATCCTCTTTTTCCAGAATAACCGGACGACGAAGTCGGTAACGGCGAAGCCGGGCAAAAAGATCATCAGCCCGGCTTTTATCGCACTCCAGAAAAATATCATCGCCGGTGCGGTAAATCATCATGTCAGCAAGCACGCGGCCTTGCGGTGTCAGTAGCGCGCCGGGAATACACCTACCGTGCGTCAAGGTTTCGGTGTTCACGGTCAGCAATGCCTGCAAAAAATCAGGTGCCTCATCTCCGCCGACGCGGATTACCGTGCGGTTATTATCGCGGGCGTGGCAGGTGCTGGTGTCAGAAGTTGGGGTCATTTCATATCCGTAATGTCGCCTTCAAAGCGGGCCATATAGAAATGGCGCTTACGGGCCCAAAAACAACGTTTTTCATCGGGCCAGATTTCACGATAATATTCTGTATCTTTGAAATAAAATATCTGGGTGCAGAACAGATAGGTGATTTTGATAAGCTCTTCGCCAAGATCGAGCTCACCGCGGTCCTGAGTGGTGATTCTGATCGACGGCTGGTCCCGGCGAAAACATTGGCCGACCTTATCCCCGCGGCAGGCAGTCTCATCAGAACTGGTGATCCGGACATAGGTAAACCTGCCGTCTGAAAAACGAAAACCTTCATCGTCAAACATGGCACAATTTTCATGTGGCGGCGTTTGGCTCTTGGCAAATTCACAAGTGAACCACGTTCCTGCCCATTTATCGTTCAGGGTATCGGCGTTGGCGGTGCTTTGTGGCAAACCCAGCATCGTTAAGCCCAGCA
>JAACDV010000141.1 GCA_009936825.1 Bacteroidota bacterium
AATTCTCTGGCAAGGCGCAACATCTCCTGATCGCGGGAATGTTTGGCGATGATTGAGGCCCCGGCAATACTCAGGCTCCGCTGATCGCCTTTAATCACTGTTTGCGCCGGAAAAGCAGTTTTCGGCATCTGATTTCCGTCGATCAGCAGCTGGACCGTCTCAGCAATGCCATTCTGGCGCAGGATACCAACAAGATTATTCGCAGCGAAAGCCATTCCCGCCAGCGTTGCCTTCAAAATGCCGTCACGATCAATAACTTCAACAGGGACCGAGACCAGCGCGTGAAGATGCGGCGGATGACGCAGATATTCATAAAAACCGGCACGTTTTGCAGCGCTGAGCTTTTTGGAATCATCCAACCCTGACGGCAAAGATGCATAAGCATCCGGGTTCAACCAGATGGCGGCGATTGTTACCGGGCCAGCCCACGGCCCACGGCCAGCCTCATCAATGCCTATAACCGAACCGGAAAACCGGCTTTCCAACGATAAGTCTGGCATCACCCGCCACGGCGCAGCGTTGCGGATTCGCTAAGACGCGGCATAATATCTACAAAATTGCAGGGCTTGTGGCGAATATCCAACTGATATCGCAAAATATCATCCCAGCCGTCACGACACGCCGAAGGTGATCCCGGAAGGGCGAACAGATAGGTTCCGCCCGCAACCCCGGCAAGCGCACGTGATTGCACCGTCGAAGTGCCAATCTTGGCAAAAGATAAATAGCGGAATAATTCACCAAATCCCGGAATATCCTTTTCGATAATCTTGGCAAAGGCTTCGGGCGTACTGTCTCGTCCGGTCAACCCCGTTCCGCCGGTGGTAATGATCACATCGATTTCGGTATTGGCAATCCACTCATCAAGCTGGCCGATAATACGATCAACATCATCAGTGATAATTTGGCGGTCCGCCAGATGATGACCATCATCGGCAATCCGGCCAACCAGTAAATCACCAGATTTGTCATCTTCGGGCGTTCTGCTATCAGATACGGTCATCACGGCAATATTAACCGGCTGAAAATCAACTGACATATCGAGTCGTTCACTGCTATGTGCCATGTTTGCCTCCGGGTTTGTTGGTCCTAAGATCCGTCGCCAGACTCTACCACCGGAAGGCCCAGCATTGAAATAAGTTGGCCTGATCCCCCTTCAGCCAGCCCGCGCAACTCAGGTGCAGGCTCGCCAAGCTGCATCCGATAAAGCGACAAATTGGTGATAACGCTTTTGATATAGTGGCGTGTTTCACGCGCGGGAATAGACTCAATCAGCAAAAACGGATCATCCTGATGGTCAATTTTACGGAGCCATTTGCGAAGATTGCCCGGGCCCCCATTATAAGCCGCCAAAAGCCGCACAACCGAGCCGTCGATCACCGGCTCACGCAATAACGTGCGAATATAGGCTTGCCCGATTTCAAGATTGAGCAACGGGTTCAAAAGCAAATGCCGGTCGCGCCCGCGATAACCGCGATTTTTGGTAACATAACTTGCGGTAGACGGCATGATCTGCATCAAACCGGCTGCCCGTGCACGGCTTTTGGCCCGCGGGTTAAAGCCCGATTCCTGCCGCGAGATTGCCCAAACCAGCGCCTGATCAACCGAGAAATCCACATCATAGCGCGGGATCGGATAAATCGCGCTGAACCAGATGCGCCCGGTATTTTTACGAAGCAGCTCACCAGCGCGATACGCCAAACCAGACATACCATAATCCATGGCAAAACGTAGCGCAGACTCCTTTAGATAATCCGGAATTTCGTTCCAGAGGTAGCGAAGCTCGCGCTCGGCATCATTGTAGCGTTCGATTTGTAACAGCGCAAAAAGACGCTGGCCGCCGGGGCGCGCCGATAACCAGCCGATAAAACGATCATCATAGGGCGGCAGGTCAAAAGACAGATCAAACTTCTGGCCCAACGCATGACGCGCAACCACCCCATAAAAACTCTTAAGCTCCTGCGCCGCGATTTCCAGATAATAGTTTGCCTCCAACGGACGTCCCGCGCGCATTTCCACCCGGTGTGCCCAAAAAGCGGCCGCGCTGCGCAAATCAGCAAACGCCTCTTTATTCTCCGCCAGTGACCTGAAAAAATCTCCCGCGAGCTCGTAGTCACCACTACGCCAAGCGGCAAGTCCGCCTGCCCAATACCCAAAAAAGGCTGCTTCGCGACCAGCGCCAATCGAATAACGCGCCTGCCGGATTGCCTTTTCATCGACACCAAAAATAAAATAGGCGTGGGCAACTTCGCCGCGAAGCTGCGCCTCTTCCTGTTTGGTCAGATAGCGCCGCTTGCCGCTATCTTCAATAATGTTCATCGCACCCGTTGGCCAACCACGACGGATGGCGCGGCGCACATCATAAGCAATCTTGCGTGTTGTTCTCGGCGAAGCACGCCCCGCGGTTGAGGCCGGCATAGACGGGCGATAGCTTTGGCTGGAGGCTAAACCGAATCCATTCAAATAGCCCTGTTTTGGCGCTTTTGGTGCGCGTGCTTTTGCCGGTTTGCGCTTTTTGGCAAGCCAGTAAATACGGCTTGCATCGGGATGGTCACTATAAGATTTCAGCCAGCCGGAAAGTTCGGAATAGGTTGATCGCCATGCCGTGGGATGAAGATAGCGCTGGGACAGCAGATGCCCTTTTAATATAGGATTTTCGGCGCGGCCAATCTCACGGATCGCCTGTTTGACGCGGCCAACTTCCTGAAGATGGAATAAACGCTGATAAAGCGCGATGTCGAAATCGCTTAACGGCGTGGGTAGGACAATGCCATCTCGCGTGTCTGCGGTTTCACCTTTTTGCAACGTGTTTTCGGCTTTTTGATCATCTATTGCCAACTGGCCCGCAGCCGCTTGGCCAAGCATTCCGGCCATAAATAGGGCCGTTAGCCCGATACCAGAAAAAACTGGAAATCTTTTTAAACAGATGGTTTTCATTTCTACAAACACGTTGGTGCTCAGTCCTATGGCGAGTGGTAACACTTAAAATCTGGCGCACCTTATTCGAGTTTAGCAGCAAGCGCCAACAGATCTGCAAAGGCGAGGCGCTTTTGTGCTGGCGAGCGGATTAAATATGACGGATGAAGCGTTGCCAGCGTTGGCCGGATAATACCGTCGCCATAATCAATGTCAAACCAGCGCCCGCGTGTCTTCAAAATGCCGCCAGCGCCCGGAATCAGGGCTTTTGCCGTCACCCCGCCAAGAATGAAAATGAAATCCGGAGCCGCCAGCTGAATATGGCGATACAGCCAAGGCAGCAGCATTTCCATCTCTTCTGGAGTCGGCGTGCGATTGCCGGGGGGGCGCCACGGCAGAAGACAGGTTACATAGGTTTGCGCGCGCGACAGGTTAATACTGGCCAGCATCCGGTCAAATAGCTGGCCCGCAGCCCCAACCATCGGCAGACCTACACGATCCTCCTCACGCCCGGGAACATCGCCGACCACCATCACACGCGACCCCGGATTACCGTCGGCAAAGACCATATTACTGGCCGTATGTTTTAGCGCACACTGATCCAGCTCTTCCAGCGCCTGCCGCAAAGCCTCGATTGTCGTCAGACCGGCCAATGACTCTGTCAAAAGTGCCGTCCCGCCCGGAGATGCGGTAGGCATCTGCCCCACCGAAACCTGTTCCGCT
>JAACDV010000142.1 GCA_009936825.1 Bacteroidota bacterium
TCTTATTGGAGATTCCTAAAATTATGGGTTGATTTTGGGCCAAATACAAAATGATTTTGCCAGTCTTAATATTCCTATGACCTTAACATGGCGATCACAATGGCATGTTTCTTGCTGTGAAGGGGGTATGATTTATGTAAACCCCCAGCGACTTTGTTTGAGTCCCCAGCGACTTTGTTTAAGTTTCATGGCACTGGTGCTGGCCGTTGTTGCCAGTCCCGCCGCAGCTAATTCCGAGCCGGGAAGCGCGGGTGCCACCATATCATCTCTTGAAAACACCTGTCTGGCTGAAGCGCGCCGCGCCGAAATCCTGCATGGTATTCCCAGCGGTTTGCTGCAAAGCATTACGCGCGTTGAGGCAGGTCGCAAAACATCAACTGGTGAATTCATGCCGTGGCAATGGACGTTGAATGACCGGGGTGAGGGGTTGTTTTTTGATACGCGTGAGGCGGCGATGGCGTATTTAGAAGCCGCCGTAGCCAAACCCGATCACAGTGTCGATGTCGGGTGTATGCAGGTCAATACCAAATGGCACCTCGAGGCATTCTATAAATTAGCCGATATGATGGACCCATCGCAGAACGCCGAATATGCAGCGATCTTTCTGCTTGATCTTCACGCTGCGCATAAAAGCTGGGACGAGGCGGTAAAGCATTATCACTCATCCGACGCTTCGAAGAATGTGCGTTATCATCAGCGGGTTCTGGCCGAACTTGAGGTAATTTTAGCCGCCAATATGGCTACCGCCCAAGCTGAGCAGAATGATCCAGAGCAACTGGTTGAACAAGGCTCGCGTGAAGGCGAAATTACCGTGCCAGTGAAAAATACTCCCCCTGCCAGCCCCCCGGCACAAACCATTACAAATGCCGCAACAACGCCAAATCTGGACCAGTCGCCTGATGATTTACGCGTGAAGGGCAAGCAACCCTATCTTGCGCGCCAGTGGAACCGGGTTGAGCATTTCAGAACCATTATGGCGAATGAATCCAGCTAAGCTGCGGAGCTGGAATTTTAGCTATTGCGCTGCCGAGCCAAATCCCCCACATCTGTCGGGTGTCCTGATATTTTTTTATTACTGATGCTGCTGAGATGCTGTCGCTGATTACCCATCCCGATTATGATATTCCGTTGCCTGATGGCCACCGTTTCCCGGCAACCAAGTTCAGCCGGTTGCTGGCGCGGCTTCGCGATGATGGCATAACCGAACGGTTTCAGATTTGCCGCCCCGACCCCGCTACACCAGCCGATCTTTTGCGAACTCAGGACGCCGAATATGTGGCGGCAATTGCCGGCGGAACGCTGGGTAGTGAGGCCATTCGGGTGCTGGGGCTGGCGTGGAGCGAAATTCTGGCGCGGCGGTCATTTCTGGCGGTGAACGGCACGTTGCTGGCAGCGCGCCGGGCGCTTATCCATGGTCTGGCCTGTCATGCTGCTGGCGGAACGCATCATGCGCATTTTGGTCATGGTGCCGGATTTTGTGTTTTTAACGATCTAGCCTATACGGCGGCGCGGTTGGTGGATGAGGGCGCTGTGCAGCGGGTTCTGATTCTGGATTGTGATGTTCATCAGGGCGATGGCACCGCGCGAATTCTTGCAAACCGAGATGATCTGTTCACCTGCTCGGTGCATTGCAGATCCAATTATCCGGCGCGCAAAGCAACCAGCAATCTGGATGTAGAGATTGAACGCGGCAGCGATGATGCCGGGTATCTGGAAATTCTGCAAAGCACTTTGGATAGGTTGGTTGAGGTGATGCCGATGCCTGATTTGGTGATCTATGACGCCGGTGTTGATGTTCATGCTGGCGATAGACTGGGCCTGCTTAACCTTACCTATGACGGCATTAAGCAGCGTGAGGCGATGGTTTTACGCCATTTTCGCGGGCGGGGGATTCCGGTGGCGACGGTTATTGGCGGCGGGTATGGGCTGGATATTGACGAGGTCGCTTATCGTCATTCCTTGGGTTGTCATGCCGCAGCAGCTGAATTTGCCCGGTCCTAGATACGGGTCTATGTATTTACGATATCGGCTTCGGCCTCACGGATTTTTTGAAGAATTATGGCGCTATCCTGCGGCTCAATCCCCAGATCATCCGCAGCCGCGGCGATATGGGTCAATAACCGGTCAAAATGGAATTTTGTAATCTTATAATCAGAATGCGCCTTGCGGATATCGCGCCCCCGATAGATGTCGGGCCCGCCGGTTACAACGCTCAGAAAGTCGGCGACATGATCGCGCAGAATGTCGGTATCAACATGTACAAAAAAATGCGCGAGATCAGGGTCAACCAAAACCCTGTCATACATTTGTTCGGCCAATCCAGAGGTAATCCGGCTACCATATTTAAGGAATAAGGGTGGCTGCATTGAAATATACCTGTGGTAGTGGATGCTTGACGGCCTGAGGCTTATCGTGGCTGATTTTTTATAATCCGATTGTCTGATAACCTTGTGCAATGCGCCCGATGGCAA
>JAACDV010000143.1 GCA_009936825.1 Bacteroidota bacterium
CTTGTTCCCGATGCACGCATTCTGTCAGCACATGGCCGGATGCCAGCGTCCGAGCTGGATACGGTGATGACGCGCTTTGCCGATGGTGAGGCGGATATCCTGCTTTCGACCAACATTGTGGAATCGGGAATTGATATTCCGTCGGCCAATACGATGATCATCCACCGCGCCGATATGTTTGGTCTGTCTCAGCTTTATCAGCTTCGCGGGCGGGTAGGGCGCGGGCGCCAACGTGCCTATGCCTATCTTACATCGGACCCGAACAAACTGTTGACCGCGCAAGCAAGGCGGCGTCTTGAGGTGATGCAGACGCTGGATACATTGGGCGCGGGCTTTACGCTGGCATCCTATGATATGGATATCCGCGGAGCCGGTAATTTACTTGGCGACGAGCAATCTGGCCATGTCCGCGAGGTTGGCGTTGAGCTGTATCAGGAAATGCTGCGCCGCGCGGTTGATGCGGCGCGATCAGGCAGCAGTGATGATGGTGATGCGTCGGTGCTGGAATGGACGCCGCAGATCAATCTGGGGCTAGAGGTGCGCATTCCGGATGATTATGTCACTGATCTTACTGTGCGGTTGTCCTTATATCGCCGGATTGCCAATCTGGATGTTGAAACCGATGCCGACAGTCTGATGGCTGAACTGGTGGAACGCTTTGGTCATGTGCCGGATTCTGTGCGGAATCTGTTTGCGGTAATTGAGCTAAAACACCTTTGTAAACGGGTAAATATTGACCGGATTGACGCCGGACCAAAGGGCGTTTCGATGGCCTTCCATAATAATGATTTCACCCGCCCTGATCAGCTGGTTGCCTGGATCGCCGGAAAAGCTGGTAGCGTCCAGCTTCGCGCTGATCACAAGCTGGTGGTGCAGCAATCCATGCCAAAACCCGAAACCCGTCCGGCAATCTGCAAGGAAATCGTTCAGGAACTGCTGACCCTGATAATCTGACCCGCAAGCCTGAGTTTATATATATATAAATATATATAGAAAAATATATTTACCGCAGCTGTTAAAGATTTACGGCAGCGGCATCAATTGCGGGCAGCAGATGTTCGGGAAGATGCGCTCCGGCGATAGAATATTTACCGTCAAAAACGAAATAGGGAACGCCGTCGATGCGAAGCTGTCTGGCGTCCGCAAGATTATTTTCCAGTTGGCGATCAATGGCGTCGTGCTGCGCTGCCGCAATCAGATCAGGGCGATTATAACGCGTTGCAATTTTTTCCAGCACACTCATATCACCAATATCAAGGCCCTGAAGGAAATAGGCGGCATACAAAGCCTCTGAAAATTCTTCGATATAAGGTCCGGTATGCGGGCCAGTATGCGGGCCAGTATGCGGGCCAGTATGCGGCTCGGCATTTGCCTCGAGGGCAAGCAGCATTCGGTGCGCCGCGCGGCTATCGGGAGTGCGGGTGATTGCATCAAAATTAAATTCAACGCCGCTATCCAGACCGGCCGCGGCAATCCGGCCGTAAACGGCGGGCGCCGAATGTCCGAATTTCGCGTACAGATAAGCGCTTCTATCCATGCCCTCACGCGGCATTGTCGGGTTCAGCAGAAACGCCCGCCAGACAAAGTGCGGGCTTATGTCAGGGCGCGCGGAAAACGCCGCTTCAAGCCGCTTTTTGCCGATGTAGCACCATGGGCAGGTAAGATCGGCGTAAATTTCAACTTGAAGGGTTTTTTGCGCCCCCTCTTGGTGCGGATATTTTTCTTGCATGAAGCCCTTACTCTTCGGTGATGAGTTCCGATATTTTTGGGGATAATGTCATTTATATCTCACCAATACCATATTCGCGCGCTATTATTGTGGAAAGCGCCCTCCGCCTCTTTTTTTTACCGAACGAATTTTATCGAGGGAAATTTATGACTGATTTTAATCTGGCTGATTTGGAAAAGCAGCGTGATAGCATCCTTAAATCGGGGCAAACGCTGATTATCGCCGCGCAGGATAGCGGCGGTATCCCGCAGATGGGGGTGACGCCAACTATTCGAATGAACGGGCATTTCTATATTTATCCCAGCAGATTATCGGCGCATGTTCGGGCGATGCTGGCCGCGGGTGAGGCCCAGTTTCTGATCATTGAAGATGAAGGAAATGCGCAGAATATATGGGCTCGAAAAAGAATTAAGTTTGATTCTGGTATTATTGAAATAAAACGTAAATCTGATGAATTCAATGAGGCATGTAAGGCGTTTTCCAAAGCGCATGGTCCGACGATGGATTTGATCCGCGATTTCACGGATTTTCACTTGTTGAAACTGCTTCCACGTGAAGGTGTAATGGTTTTGGGTTTTGCCAAAGCATTCGCTCTATCGGGGCTGGATCTGCAGATAACCAAACATCTGAGCGAAAGCTAAGATACCATAGCGAACAGACCCGGTTTCGGGAGAGATGAATGCGTAATCGAGACCCAGCTACAAGAATGCCGTCCGCTGAAGCGCGCCCGATTTTCTGGAGTTTTCGGCGTTGTCCCTATGCCATGCGGGCGCGCCTTGCGATTGCGTCAGCCGGGGTTGAGGCTGAATTGCGCGAAATTCTGCTTCGCGATAAACCCGCCGCCTTTCGTGCCGCCTCGCCAAAAGCCACTGTTCCGGTGCTGGCATTGCCGGACGGCGAAATCATTGAGGAAAGCCGGGATATCATGCTGTGGGCGCTGGGGCGCCGCGACCCTGATGGTTGGCTGGATGTTTATAATCAAGACCGGCAAGCAGGGGACGCGTTTTTCGCAATGCTGGACGGGCCGTTCAAAACGCATCTTGACCGGTATAAATACGCCTCACGTTTTGATCCCGATCAAGGCGCAATGCACCGCGATAAGGGGACGGACACCCTCATCAAATTTGATGCTATCCTGCAATCACAGCCAGCATTGTCAGGCGAAATATTGGGATTGTTTGATTTTGCCGCACTGCCTTTTGTCCGCCAGTTTCGTATTGCTGATCCAACATGGTTTGACGCGCAGAGTTGGCCGGCCCTGCACGCATGGCTGCAGGCATTTTTAGCGTCGGACCAGTTCGCCGATATTATGACAAAATATAGCCCTTGGCAGGATGGCGATACCGGCCTCGCTTTTCCATAGGCGCCAAGTAACGGCCATTTATAGTAACGGCCATTCATATTATTGGTTATTCATGCCGCTGTTCTGGCGCGTTTTTGTGCTTCTCGCGCTGCCGCGATGAAATACAGCATCAGCGTTAGCAACACCAAAGCGGCACCGCCAATCATTGGCAGGTTGGGGCGCTCACCGGTGCCAATCCACACCCAGAACGGCCCCAGCACCATTTCCAGAAGCATAAACAAGCTGACATTGGTAGGGCTGGTATGACGCGGCGCAAGCGCCAGCAATCCCCATGATACTGGCATAACAAACAACCCCATCAGCAAAATAGGCAGCATGTTTCCCCCGCTAATGCCGCCAACAGGTGCGCCGATATATCCAAACACTCCGGATAATAATGTGCCAATTCCGCAGGCCAGCAGAACCGGCGCATCATGGTGCCGGCGCGACACAACAAAAACGCTGGCAATTCCCAACGCCGCCAAAACACCAAGCCCTCCGCCAAGCCAGACATTGCCCGTCGGCGCGAGGAGTGCGCCTTGGCCGTTAAAGATTACAATCAGAACGCCCAGCATTGTCGAGGCAATGGCAATCCATGTGCGCAGGGGTGTAGGCTCACGCAGGAACAAAAAGCTTAACCCAGCAGCCAAAAGCGGCGCCGATGCCAACGCCGTAACAACGACCGTGATGGAGGTCTCCATCGTGGCAAAATTAAAGGCTAGCGAATTTCCGAAATTGCAGAAAATAATGATCAGCGCAGGCGGCTTGTGCAACATTGTAAACTGGCGCCATGCGTGCCGCCCTTCGCTAGCCAGCCAAAGGACCAGCAAGCTGAAGCCGATTAACAGTCCGCGCCAGAAATTCAGCCCCCATCCTTCCAGCCCGGACAGGCGGATTAACAACGTGTCGGGGGTGATAATCAACGCCCCGGCAAGGGCCATCCCAAGGCCGATAAAGGGCCTACGGTCGGGCCGGATTGTTAAAGGAATGGTCATGCAAATATCCGGTCAGGAGGGACAAAACAGCTTTTTGGCGCAACATTTGCCCGGATCTAAAAAGGGGCCCGATCAAAGAGGGGCCCGGATCAAAAAGGGGGCCAGCAA
>JAACDV010000144.1 GCA_009936825.1 Bacteroidota bacterium
GGAAAGGATCGAGGAAAACATCACCATTCCAGAATTATGCGAGAAACTGGATATGCCCCAACGCAAATTGGAGCGTCTGTTTAACAAGCATGTTGGCTGTACGGTGGTGCAATTCTATCGGTTTTTAAAGCTGCAATATGCGCGCACGCTTCTGGTCAGCACAACGATGGATATCCGCGAAATTTCAGTGGCGTCGGGCTTTAACTCGATGTCATATTTTTCGCACTGTTTTTCCAAAACATTCGGTCGCAAGCCCAGCCATTACCGTATGGCATGGCCCGAGGCGGAAAATTCCCCGTCATGGCCGGGTACTATGTACGCCCTGACGAAGGCATCAAAGGCTTATCGGGCCAACAAAGCACCGATCACGCGCCAACATCTGCCTGATGCGGGCTAATCGTGTGCTGCCTTGATCACATTCACCAGGCGCCGGTCGCGTTCCCCCGCCATTTCCTCAAAGCTTTGCCCCTTGGTCATCGCGTTACAGCCATCGACCATCCTGTCGCGCAATTCTTTGGTCAATTCCGGCGCATCAAGGCGCGTCCATGGCAACTTTAGCGCTGGGCCAAACTGATCGAGGTTGGTTGCCATGCCGCCTGCACCACAGGCCACATGGAACGCCATGCATTGCCCCTGAATAGCCATTCTTGGGCCCGGGCCGAACCGCAAAGCCCGGTCAATATCCTCTGGGCTAGCCTCGTCATTCGCGACCATGTGCAATGCCTCACGCCATAATGCTTCTTGCAGGCGGGTGGCAATAAATCCGGGGGTTTCCTTTTTCAAGCGCAAAGGTTCCTTGCCGGCAATCCGGTAAAAATCCGTCGCCCATTCTAACGCATCATTGCCGGTATTCTGCCCGCCAACAATCTCAACCAAGGGCAAAAGATAAGGTGGGTTGAACGGATGCCCGACAACTGTGCGCTCCGGGCTGCCACATTTTTCCTGAATTTCACTCATCGTTAAACCGGATGTACTAGAGGCGATCACCACGTTCTTGGGTACAATCTCGCCAAGGCGTTTGTACAATTCCTGCTTGATTTCGATCCGTTCAGGGGCTGATTCCTGCACAAAATGCGTGCCCTCAACGGCCAATTCCAGATCATCGGTTATCATCAACCTATCGCGGCTTGCCCCCGCTGCAAGGCCAATTTCCTCAAGGCATGGCCACGCCGTATCAACAATGGCGCGGAACATCGCCTCTTCGTCCATGCTGTGCAAATAGGCGCGCACATCGTAGCCCCGCGACAAAAAGAATGCCGTCCAGCCGCCGCCAATGGGGCCAGCACCAATGCTGGTAACGATTCGAGCCTGTGATGTTGAGGGGCGCATGTATCACCTATTATGGTTGGCCTGTTGATGATTAGCCACGTTTATGATTAGCCACGTTTATGATGGCGGCTATTTGCCTTTGAAGACAGGTTCGCGTTTTTCGACAAACGCCTTGATACCCTCGGCCGCGTCTTCAGATTTCAGCATCGAGCGATAGGTTGGCAAATCATCCTTGCGCATGCTGGAAAATGCCGCCTGCATTGGCTTGCACTCAATATGACGCATCACTTCCTTGACCGATTGCATGGCCAAAGGTGCCGCCCACGCCAGTTGTTCGGCCCATTTCCACGCTTCGTCCATCAGCGCGTCTTGCGCAACTACTTTGTTGATCAGGCCATAATGCGCGGCCTCATCTGCCTTCATCCGGCGACCAAGAAACAGCATTTCCATGGCAATATTATGCGGAATACGGCGCGGCAATCGCTGGATAGCGCCCGCATCCGGAATAATGCCAAGCGGCATTTCCGGAAGCGCAAATTCCACATGCTCAGCCGCGATTAGCAAATCACAGGCAAGCGCAATCTCGAAACCGCCACCAATCACCAAGCCATTCAACGCACCAATCACCGGCTTATTCAGCGACCAATTTTCGGTCAGGCCAGCAAACCCGCCCTCGCCATAATCACCGTCATCCCACCATTCATCCAACTGCGCCTCGCCATTATCAAGCGATTTCAGATCCCAACCGGCCGAAAAAATACGATCACCATCAGCGGTAATAATGCCAACGCGCAGATCATTGTCATCACGTAATTCGCGGAAAGCCTCACCAAGAGCGCGGCTCATCTCGTGGTCAATGGCATTCACCTTCGGCTTGCAAAGCGTCACCTCTAGAATATGACCCTCGCGCCTGACCTGAACA
>JAACDV010000145.1 GCA_009936825.1 Bacteroidota bacterium
CCCGAGATGATCGAAGCATGGTTCATTTCATCTGATAGGATCAGGCAGTCCGGTAATTGTGATGCCAGTGCTGACAGGCTGGCCTCGTTCGCCACATATCCGCTGGTGAAGGTCAATGCCCGTTCTTTGCCATGCAGGGCCGCAAGCTCATCCTCAAGGCTGACCAATGCGTGACTGGTTCCCGAGATATTGCGGGTACCGCCGGCTCCGGCGCCGCCAGAAGCAACCGCATGCTGCATTGCTGAAATCACGTCGGCGTGTTGACCCATGCCAAGGTAATCATTCGAGCACCACACGGTCACATCCTGAATGCCGCCATCATGGTGGCGGCGCGCCATTGGATGGCGGCCAGCGACGCGTTCAAGCTCGACAAAATGCCGATAGCGGTCCTCGCTTTTCAGGCGGTTCAGCGCCGCGGTGAAGCGGGCGTTATAATCTATTCGCTCGGTCATCTTAATCACATCGATTTTACTGTGAACTGATAGTACGCACTGTAGCAGCCATAATAAACAAAGGCACTTCGGATAAATATATAGGGTACCTGAACGCCAAAAGATACGCACCCGGTGGTCAATTTTTGATAGTGCGTCATTGCGCCGCTACATATTGGCGCCAATTCACGCCAATGTTACGCGACTTTGGCGGGGACTTCCAGACGCGCTGCCGAGAATTTTAACTCGGGAATTTTACCATAAGGGTCCAGTGCCGGGTTGGTTAGATAGTTGGCCGGTGCCTCAAAGAAACAAAACGGCACAAAAATCAGTCCGCTAGGCAGTTTTGGATCAACGCGTGCGGCAAGTTCAATTTCGCCCCGGCGCGTAACCACCCGCACCATTGACCCTGCTTCAACTTGCAGGCTGGCCAGCGTTTCGGGGGCCATATGAACTTCGGGCTCGGGTTCCAGCGCGTCAAGAACGCTAGCGCGGCGGGTCATTGATCCGGTATGCCAATGTTCCAGCAGTCGTCCTGTCGTCATAACGATTGGAAACTGTGCATCAGGGGTCTCGTCAGGCGGCAGAATATCGGCTGGCGTCATCCGGCCACGGCCATTTGCGGTTGGAAATCCATCGCCAAAAATCACATCCTGCCCAACGCTATTTTCATCAGCGCAAGGATAGGTTACCGCGCCTTCATCGCACAGGCGCTGCCAGGTGATGCCGGTCAGCGACGGCATTACCATGCGCATTTCTCCAAAAATATCCCGCGGGTGCGTATAGCTCCAGCCCAGCCCCATCCGGTTGGCAATTTCCTGAATGATCCACCAATCCTGTTTTGCATCGCCCGGCGGTTGCACGGCTTTGCGGCCCATTTGCACACGCCGGTCAGTGTTGGTGAAGGTGCCATCTTTTTCGGGAAAGGCAGATGCCGGTAAAATAACATCGGCAAAGGCAGCGGTTTCGGTCATAAAAATATCCTGAACCACCAGAATATCTAGGTTTGCCAGTGCGGCACGGGCATGCGTCTGGTCGGGGTCGGACATCGCCGGATTTTCGCCCATGATATACATCGCCCTGATATCGCCATCATAGGCGGCGTTGGTAATCTCAACAACGGTCAGCCCCTTTTGCGGGTCGAGCTCGGTTTGCCACAGCGATTCATATTTGGCGCGAATATCATCATTGTTAACGGACTGATAGTCGGGAAAAAACATCGGCACCAAACCGGCATCAGAGGCGCCCTGAACATTGTTCTGACCGCGCAATGGATGCAAACCGGTTCCCGCCCGCCCGACATTGCCGGTCAGTAGCGCCAGCGAAATCAGACAGCGTGAATTATCCGTCCCGTGTGTGTGCTGCGAGATGCCCATGCCCCAGAAAATGATTGCGCTTTTGGCAGTTGCAAAGCCGCGCGCCACTTTGCGGATATCCCCCGGATCAAGACCGCATATCGGGGCCATCGCTTCCGGGGTGCTGTGCGCCGTACGCGCCTTTAGCTCTTCGAGGCCTTCGGTATGTTTTTCGACATAGTCACGGTCATACAATTCTTCGGAAATGATCACATTGATCATCGCATTCAGCATGGCAACATCGCTGCCCGGCTTAAATCGCAAGGACGCCTCGGCATAGCGGTCAAGATGCTGACCGCGTGGGTCCATCACATATAGCCGCGCGCCCTTTTGGGCAGCGTTTTTAATAAAGGTTGCAGCCACTGGATGATTAACCGTGGGGTTTGCGCCAATCACGATGATCGCCTCGGCGTTGCGGCATTCGGAAAAAGACGCCGTGACCGCGCCGGATCCGATATTTTCCAGCAAGGCAGTAACCGAAGACGCATGACACAGGCGCGTGCAGTGATCGACATTGTTGGTCTTAAATCCGGTGCGAACCAGTTTCTGAACTAGATAGGCCTCTTCGTTTGATCCTTTTGCCGAGCCAAAACCAGCCATTGCCGAGGGACCGAAATGATCCCGAACATGGGCAAGGCGGTCTGCTGCAAGATCTAGTGCTTCCTGCCAGCTTGCCTCCCTGAAATGGGTCAGCGGATTGGCTGGATCAAACGGCATCGAGGCAGATTTTGGGACATCATCCCGCCGGATTAGCGGTTTCGTCAAACGCTCGGGGTTGGCGATATAATCGAACCCATACCGCCCTTTTACGCAAAGCCGACCTTGATTTGCCGGTCCTTGGCGACCAGAAACTGCGACGATCTTTTCATCCTTGATTGAAAATGTCAGCTGGCATCCAACCCCGCAATAGGGGCACAGCGAATCCACATGATTATCCGGCGTGATGGCTAGTTTCTGGCTATCATCAAGCATGGTTTTTGGCATCAGCGCGCCGGTTGGACAGGCCTGCACACATTCCCCGCACCCAACGCAGGTAGACGCGCCCATATCATCGCCAAAATCAAAAACGATATGCGCATCAGCGCCGCGTCCGGCCATGCCGATGACATCATTTACCTGAACTTCACGACAAGCACGGACACACAGATTGCACTGGATACAAGCATCCATATTAACCGCGATTGCAGGGTGGCTGGTATCAGGGGCAGGGGCGGCCTTGGCCGGAAAGCGTGAGACGCAAGCATCCTGATCTTCGGCATAACGCCACAGGTCTGATTCCGGATCATGCGCTGCTGCGCGTGCGGGCTGGTCCGAGATCAGCAATTCCATCACCATCTTGCGCGCAGTTTTGGCGCGGTGAGACTGGCTGGCTACCACCATGCCGGGGGTTGGTGTGCGCACACATGAGGCGGCAAGTACGCGCTCCCCCTCAATTTCAACCATACAGGCGCGGCAATTGCCATCGGCCCGATATCCATTTTCATCCTTATAACAAAGATGCGGAATATCGGTTCCTTTGCGCGCGGCCACCTGCCAGATGGTTTCATCCGGTTTTGCGGTTATTTCGGTGCCATCCAGGGTGAAAACTATGTCCTGACCGGTTGCCGAATTTTCTGCTGATCCGTTCATTTTGTCCCCCGGGCGGGTTTAATTTCTCGGCCATGTTTGCGTGCGGTTGCGATATCTTCGGGAAAATGCCGCATGACGCTGGTCAGCGGGTTCGATGCTGCTTGTCCAAGGCCGCAAATGCTGGCGTCGGCCATCGCAACAGATAACTCGCCAAGAAGCTCAGTATCCGGGGCAGGGGATGTCATCATCGCCACAGCCTTTTCGGTACCATTGCGGCACGGCGTACATTGACCGCAGCTTTCATGCGCAAAGAACTGCAGCAAATTGGTGGCGGCGTCCCACATATTGTCCTGATCCGATAGCACGACAACAGCGTGTGATCCGACAAAACATCCTTCTTCGGCAAGCTTACCGCCAAAATCCAGCGGTATATGGCCTTTTTCGGCTGGCAGAATACCGCCCGATGCGCCGCCCGGAAGATAGGCTTTAAAGCTGTGCCCATCGGCCATGCCGCCACATTTCTTGATAAGCTCCAGAACGGTTGATCCGGCCGGGGCCAGAACCACCCCCGGATTTGCAACGCGCCCCGAAACAGAAAAGCTGCGCGGTCCGGGATGCCCGTCTTGCCCCTGATCATTAAACCAGCTTGCGCCATTTTCAATGATATCGCGAATCCAATGCAGAGTTTCCACATTATTAACCAGCGTTGGCCGGCCAAAAATACCGTTTTCGGCAACATATGGTGGGCGGTGGCGGGGCAGGCCGCGTTTGCCTTCAATAGATTCGATCATCGCCGATTCTTCACCGCAGATATAAGCGCCAGCCCCACGCCGGATATGAAGATCAACATGCGATGCCAGCCCAGCGCGCACTATTTTTTCAATCTCGCGGCGAAGCAATGCGATAATTTCAGGATATTCATCGCGCATATAAATATAGCAAACGTCGATATCGACCACCTTGGCGGCGATCAGAATACCTTCGATCATGCGGTGCGGGTCCGACGATAGGTACAGCCGGTCCTTAAAGGTGCCGGGCTCGCCTTCATCACCATTAACCGCCATCACGCGCGGCCCGGGCTGGCCGGCAACGATGCGCCATTTGCGCCCGGTCGGAAAACCTGCGCCGCCAAGGCCGCGCAACGCAGTCTCGTCAAGTGTGCTTAAAACATCCTCATTGCTTCGCGTTCCCTCCAGAAGAGACTGCAAAACCGCATAGCCACCGTTGGCGCGGTAGCTTTCAAAATCAATGGCTGACGAAATAACATCCGGGTGGTCGTCTGATGCGCCTTCAGTATTGGCATTGTAAAGCTGCTCAAAACTGGCTTTTCCTATGAGCTTGTGACCAACCGCCGCGGCAGGGGCCTTGTCACACGCGCCGATGCAGGGTGCTGCAAGGAAACGGATTTTGTCTGAAGCATAGGGTTGCAGACGTTCCAGCAAATCTTCACCGCCAGCCATCATACAGGATAATGAGGTGCAAACCCTGACTGTGCATGACGCTGGTACTGCTTCACCTTCGCGAACGAGGTCGAAATGGTCGTAAAAGCTCGCCACTTCCCAGACTTCGGCCATTGGC
>JAACDV010000146.1 GCA_009936825.1 Bacteroidota bacterium
ATGGCGGAACACACGACCGCCGCGCCAACCGCCTTTCCCGATTTGCCCTGCAACGTCATCGGATAGCCATCAAACGCGGTAGGCGCATTTTCAGGTGCGCCCGGAATATTGAATAAAATGGCAGTAATCGCCCCGCCATAGGTGCCCGTGCAATAAATCACCGCAAACAGCATCACCCCCTGTGCGGGTTCGAGACTGGCGGTAAAGGGAAGAAGAATTGCCGCCAGCGTCAGCATGCTGACCCCCGGAATGGCGCCAAATAACATCCCGCCAATGACCCCGAAAACAAAGATTGCAACGGTAAAAGGGTCAGCGAAAAGTGCGATGCTTCCGGCGATGAAATGATCCAGCATAATGGCTACCAGAGCTGTTGGAGGTTGGTGTTCAGTTTTAGAATAAGGCTGCTGTAATCATAAAAGGGAGAGGTGTTTCCCTGCGGCAGGGGGGCGTTTAAGACCACCACGAATAGCGTTATCAGCATGACATAGATGAAAAGAGTGACACCGATGATCCAGCGCCAGCGTCGCTCGCCAAACAGCCAGATAATAGCGGCGATGAAAAAGGGCGATCCGGCATAAAACCCGACAGGCTTCAACAGCCATGCAAAGATAAAGGGCGTTAGCAAAACACTGCCTATCTTGAACAATGTTAAGGGGTCGCGGTAATCGGTTTCGGGTTTACCCCCCTCGGCAATGCCAACCCCGACACGGCCCTTTTGCACCGCTGATCCATGCTGATATTGGTGGTATAGATTGCCGGCTGTCACGATCAGCAACAGCAGAATAATCACCCGGGGCCAGCCCGTCGCCCCAAATTTATAAATCTCGATAGGGGCGTTGAATTCAAACGAAAATCCGAAAAAAATAACCGCAATAAGAGACCATATTCCAGCCTCTATCAGGTGAGACTTTGTAAGCTGCCCCATCATCGCCTCCCGACATGAATCTAGAGATCACTAAGATCGCCTTGCTGACATATCGCCGCGGCGCAAAAACACGCCGCGGCTGTTTTTAGGGGCCAAGGGCCAGTTATTTTACATCAAGCCCCATGCTTTTATAGACAGCGCGATATTGCAGGATCGCAGTATTGATCAGCTTGCGCGCATCTTCGGTGTTGCGATAACTGTCAACGATTGTGGCGTATTTCTTTTCGTTAAACGCCTGATAACTGTCCTGACAATAGCCCCGCTGGAAAGCCCATTGTAGCCATTCCACGCGGTCGGCAGGTGCATTTGCATGCACATAGAAACCGCGAAAACGCAAAAGCGGATCGAAATCCATACCAAGTTCACGGTGCGTAGGAACCTCCGCAAAGACGCTTGGACGCTCGTCAAAAATGGTCAATATCGGCTTGAAATTACCGGCATCAAGGAATTTTCGTACATCACCGGGCTGTTCAAACAGGGCATCAACCTGTCCGCCAAGAAGCGCGCCATAGCGCGGGGCCCCCTTATCAAAAGAAATCTGCTGGATTTTCATTCCCTCGGCGTCGGTGATGAACTTCATCGTAACGCGTTCCATCGAGCCTTCTTTCGAAACATTGGCGATGGTGGCCTTGCCGTCCTGCGCCTTTACCCACGCAACAAAAGATTTCCAGTCTTTAAACCGGGTTTCATCGGCCCGAATGTAGATCTGTGAAAAAATAACCTGCGAGATAACCAGCGGCGTGAGGTCTTTGCCCGGGTGCGGTTTGCTGCTATCAAGCGCATGCGCTGATGACGCATCGTCAATATGCTCCAGCACATTATACCCATCGGCAGGTGCGGACATATAGGCTGTCATGCCCACGGTCCCCGATCCCCCGGGCTTATGATCACGATTGATCGCAACACCGGTTAATCCGGTCACTGCCTCGGACATTGCCGCGGCCACCTGACCGGATCCCCCCGCAGGCCCATAAGGAACAATCATAGTAAGGGCGCGCTCGGGAAACCCGTCTGGGCCATCCATTGAGGATTTTGTAACCTTGCATTCAAAGGCATTCGCAGTGCCAATTGCCGCCATCATGATGCTGGCAGCAACGCAAGTGCTAAGGCCAATTCTGGTGCCAATTCTGGTGCCAATTCTGGTTAGATTTTGCGTAACGGATCCTCCAATTTCATCATCGAATATTGATGTTTTATCGAAGTATGGAGACCGTTAAGATGTTATCGAAAGTACAAAAATCACCGATGCTAGATTTATCATGATTGGAATCATTCGCAGCTTAAATAAAGACCCCAATTCCGGGGCCATTATTTTAGTGCTGGCTATTACGCCAAACTTGCGGTGAGTCCCCCGTTGCGCGCTGAAATACCTCATAAAACTGCGACATCGAGCCAAAGCCTGCATCAAAGGCGATATTGACAATTTTCTCATTGCTGTTCGCCAGCGCAGATTGCGCATGACGAAGGCGTAATTCGTTGAGATAAGAGATCATGCTGGTGTTCATCTGCTTTTGAAATAGCGTCATAGCGTGGCCCTTGCTAATACCTGCCTCAGCGGCAATGTCGGCTACCGTCGTTGGCAGGCGGTAATTTTCGGCCATATAGCGGATCATCGCCTGAACGCGCCTAGCTTGGCGCTGTGGGGGATTGACGGTGAGCGGCGCCTCAACCCCATCATGCCGCCATCCGCAAAGTGACTGGCGAAGCAGGCAAAGCTGTAATTCCTGACGCGCAACGTCGGTCAGCTCATTATTGCCCGTACTGTAATCAGCATGCCAGCGCGCAAAACAGCTAAAATTTGCCGGATCAGCGGTGTCCCCTACGATCAGACGGCCACTGAATAGCTGGGCCATAAAAATCTCGGGCATCGACCATGACAGCATTTCCGACAAGGGCAGATTCGCAATGAGGATTTCCCCCTGATCATGATTTTCGTGATCGACAGTGATTAACCGATGCGGCGTCTGCCCCCATAAAACACTGATATGCCCTGACGGTGCGACAGAATTTCCGAGTTGCGTGACATAGGTTAGATGACAGCCAACCGGCAATAAAATCTCGACATGCCCATGGGTGTGTAAACACTCCATCGGTTCTGGGAGGTGGCGCTGCATCAGAAATTTTTCTGGCAGTGATTTTTCTATTTTGACTCGCATTTGTAAGGCTCCCTAGATCGGGCGTCTGCAAATTTCATTAAAAACATATGACGATTCCGGAGTATATTTCAAGTTTACCGGAGGCCAGACGTCTGTAAACACGTTCAGAGTAAACGCGTAAGTGAGGAATTTACTCACAACCGGTGCCGGTGGGAGCCACTTGGCGGCATGTATGCTTTCGATTGTGAAAGCGTTTACTCTGGAGGAACACATGAAAAAAACGATTGCAGCTTTGCTTGCTGCTGTTGTGGCTTGTGGAACTACAAGCACAATGGCTGGAACGCTGGTTTTGAACACGGATACATCCGATCCGGCGCCCAAAAAAGCGTTTGAATACATCATTGAAAAATTTGAGGGCGAAAACCCGGATGTGACAGTTGAGTGGAATCTGTTTGACCATGAGGGTTATAAGCAGTCGATCCGCAACTTCTTGAACACCAATCCGCCGGATGTTGCCAACTGGTACGCTGGTAACCGGATGCGCCCGTTCGTCAAAGCGGGTCTTTTTGAAGATGTATCGGACATCTGGGACAATAGCGGTTGGAAGGATGGCGAGCTGACATCGTCGATGGATCATGCCAAAAAATCCATGACAATCGCTGGCCGTCAGTGGGGTGTGCCTTATACCTATTATCAGTGGGGCGTGTATTACCGCAAAGACATCTTCGAAGAGATGGGCATCGCTGTACCAACCACATTTGATGAGCTTATTGCGGCTTGTGCCAAGTTGAAAGCAGCCAACATCACGCCAATCACCATTGGCACGAAATATCTGTGGACCGCTGCCGGGGACTTCGATTATCTGGATCTGCGCGTTAATGGCTATGAATTCCACATGGATTTGACCAACGGCAACGTTCCCTACACCGACCCCCGCGTTAACGCGGTGTTTGATGCATGGGACCGTCTGGCAAAGCCTGGCTACTTCCTTGAAAACCACGCGGCTTACAGCTGGCAAGAAGCGCTAACCCCGATGGTCAAGGGTGAAGCTGCGATGTATGTGATGGGTAACTTTGCTGTAGCACCGTTGCGCGAAGGCGGCCTGACGGATGACCAGCTTGGGTTTTTCCAGTTCCCTGAAATCACCCCGGGCATTCCAATGGCCGAGGAAGCACCAACGGATACGGTGCATATTCCAGCAGGTGCCAAGAACAAGACGGACGCCAAGCGGTTCCTGATTTTCATGGCGCGTGCGGATGTGCAGGAAGAGGTCAATAAAATCCTTGGCCAACTGCCGATCAATAACAAAGCGGCTGTTGCGGATGACAAATTCCTTAAAGCCGGTCAGCAGATGCTGAACAGCGCCTATGCAATGGCGCAGTTCTATGACCGTGATGCGCCGGCTGAAATGGCGTCAGCTGGAATGAAGGGCTTTCAGGAATATATGGTGAAGCCCGAGCGTCGTCAGGCTATTCTTGAGCGCTTGGAGAAAACCCGCAAGCGTGTCTACAAATAGGCCTAATATTTAGAGGGGGCCCAATATTTAGAGGGGGCCTATATTTGAATCGGGCCAAACTTTTTATCGGGGCAAGCTATGGTCTTGCCCCGATACAGTCTATGTTTTTAATGTCTACCGATAATCCCCGACTATAGGCAGATTATTGGACTTCTTCTATTTTCTAAAAATTGTGAAGTTAAGTGATGATACTGAATTCAGTTTCGGCAAATCGAAATGCACAACCACGGCGGTCCAGCTGGTGGCGGCGCAATCAGGCCCGTGTGGCCCCGTGGTTGTTCCTGACGCCCGGTATTTGTCTGTTCAGTCTTTATGTTCTTTATCCAATTTTTCAGTCAATATTAATCTCGCTTTATGAGTGGGACGGCTTGTCCCCGGCAAGTTATGTCGGGTTTGCCAACTATATAGAACTGGCCGATGACGAGCAGTTCTATACCTCGCTTTGGAACAATGTTCGCTGGCTTGTGATGTTCATTCTGGCGCTACCCATTGGTCTTGGACTGGCGTTGTGCTTAAACCAGACGGTCTTTGGCATCCGCGCGATCAAATCGCTGTTCTTCTTTCCATTTGTCATTTCGCAAGTGGTCATAGGACTGATCTTCACTTGGTTTTATGAGCCTAATTATGGTGTGATTGCACCCCTGTTGAATCTGATTGGGCTTGAGGGATGGGCAATTCTGGCGGATGAGGATTGGGCCACCTACGGCATTATCGTTGCCGGGTTATATCCGCAAATCGCCTATTGCATGATTTTGTATTTAACCGGGCTGAACAACATCAATCCCGATCTGATTGAGGCAGGCCGGATGGATGGGGCCAAAGGCATCTCATTA
The DNA here is from genome assembly GCA_009936825.1 of Bacteroidota bacterium. The sequence continues at coordinate 5,371 of JAACDV010000146.1, forward strand.
TTCTGGAACATCATTCTACCGCAACTTCGCCCGGCCACATTCATCGCTGTTGTGGTAACCATTATCGGTGCGCTTCGAAGTTTTGATATGATTGCGATTATGACTCAAGGCGGGCCGTGGGGTTCAACCAACGTTCTCGCCTATTTCATGTTGGAGACCGCGCTCAGCGAATATGGGTACCGGATGGGGTATGGATCGGCGATCGCCACCATTCTGTTTACCATTATGCTGGTCTATATCATTTTCTTTATCTGGCGAATGTATCTTGACGAAAAAAGGGGGTTATAGGCGATGTTCCCGACCCCGATTAAAAATACGCGTCCGATCATCCGCAATGGCTACAAGATTATCCTGCCGGTAGTGCTGCTGATATGGCTGGTGCCGCTGATTGGCGTGATGATGACCGCTTTTCGCGGGGCCGCAGATATTACGGCGGGTAATTTGTGGGGGGTGCCCAGCACCTGGGAGTTTGGTAACAATCTGGCCGATGTTTTTGGCAATACCCCGATGTTGCAATATGTGCTGAATAGCCTGCGCATAACAATACCGACGATGATTGGCGCAGTGGCACTTTCCTGCATGACCGGTTTTGCGTTGGCGGCCTATCGTTTTCGCGGCAATCTGGTGTTGTTCTTTTTGTTTGTGGCGGGGGACTTCATCCCGTTTCAAATCCTGATGATTCCGGTGCGCGATCTGACCTTCAACATGGGTCTTTATGATACGGTCACCGGGTTGGTGATGTTTCATGTTGCCTTTCAGACCGGGTTTTGCACGCTGTTCATGCGCAACTTCATCCGCGCGCTGCCAGCCGAATTGCTGGAAGCTGCGCGCATTGATGGGGCCTCGGAATTTAAGATTTTCTGGAAAATTATCTTGCCGCTAACACGTCCGGCAATTGCTGCGCTATGTGTGTTGATTTTCACCTTCATCTGGAATGACTATTTCTGGGCAACGGTGTTGATTCAAGGTAATCACGCGATGCCGGTGACATCGGGCCTAAAGTCACTTAATGGGCAGTGGGTTGCTGCCTATCATCTGGTTTCGGCTGGCTCGCTGGTGGCGGCAGTTCCGCCTGTCCTTATGTTTTTTTTCATGCAAAAACATTTTATCGCAGGACTTACGCTGGGCGCCAGCAAGGGTTAAGACCAGAAAGAAATAAGCCCTGAAAGAAATAAGAAGGCAAATTTGAGATGATCAAGGTGACGCTGATCGGTGCTGGCAGCACTGTTTTTATGAAGAATATTCTGACGGATATTCTGCTCGAGCCTGCCTTTGCCAGATGTCATATTGCCTTGCAGGATATCGACAGCAGCAGACTGGAAACATCGCACCTTGTTGCCGAGAAAATCGCCGTAACGCTGAACGTAACGCCGAAGATAGTGGCAACAACCGACCGCAGCGAGGCACTTCGGGATGCTGATTTCGTGATAATCATGATTCAGGTAGGCGGTTATCGTCCGGCCACACGCATTGATTTTGAAATTCCCGCAAAGTTCGGATTGCAGCAGACAATTGGCGATACCATAGGTATTGGCGGAATTATGCGGGGGCTTCGCACGGTTCCTGTGCTGGTTGACATTGCTAATGACATGGCCCGGCTATGCCCGAATGCGTTGATGCTGCAATATGCAAATCCGATGGCGATTAATTGTTTGGCGCTCTCCCACATTGTTCCGGACTTAAAATATGTAGGGCTGTGTCATTCGGTTCAGGGAACCGCAGCTGATCTTGCGAGGGATATTGGCGAGTCCATTGACGATATCGAATATGACTGTGCTGGCATCAATCATATGGCCTTTTATACGCGGTTTGAAAAGCGGCTTGCCGATGGCTCGCGCGAGGATCTTTATCCCCGCCTGCATCAGCTAGGTGCCGGGCGCGAATATGGGGTGAATTATGATGGCTGCACGAATCATGTTCGGTATGAAATGTTGCGGCGACTTGGCTATTTCGTGACCGAGTCTTCCGAGCATTTTGCCGAATATACGCCGTGGTTCATGAAGCGTGATCGCCCGGATTTAATCGAGGAATTCGACATTCCGATTAATGAGTATATCCGCCGCTGTGAACGTCAAATTGAGGAATGGCAGGCCCAAGAGGACGAATTGTTAGGTGACGGCATTCCGGTGTGTGAAAAATCGGTTGAATATGCAGCGCGGATTATTTCGGCTAGCGTTACCGGCAAGCAGGATATCATTTACGGCAATGTTCTGAATAATGTCGCAGGCACCCCGCTGATCCCCAATTTGCCAGCGAATGCGTGTGTTGAGGTGCCGTGCATTGTCGAAGCCGCCGGGGTGCGCCCGCAAGCGGTCCCCCATTTGCCGATGCATCTAATTGCCTTGATCCAGAGCAATTTAACGGTGCAACAATTGACCGTTGAGGCGCTGACATCTGGCCGCCGCGAGTCCATTTACCATGCCGCGATGATGGATCCGCACACCGCTGCCGAACTCAGCCTTGATCAAATCTGGCAGATGGTTGATGAATTGCTGGCGGCGCATAAAGGCTGGATACCGGAGTTTCATTGATGCACGACGGATTGCATTGCAAGCTCATTGAGCGGAGCGGTAAAAAGCATCTGCGGCTTTACAGCCTTGCGCCGCGAGATTATGAGATTTTTGAAGGTCTTCCGGCGGTTGATTCCAGCAATGCGCATTTGCGTCGTCATCCGCTTAGCGGTGAGTGGATCGGGCTTTCCAGTGCGCGCCAGACCCGCACTTTTCTGCCAAACGCTGCCGATTGTCCGTTCTGTCCAATGCAGCAAGGGGGCGCGCTGACCGATATTCCCGTGGATGATTATGAGGTCGCTATTTTCAGCAATCGCTTTGCCGCGCTGACCGATGCTCCCGCCGACCCGCCTGATCTTTTTATTAAGACTGCCCCAGGAGCCGGGTTGTGTGAGGTGATTTCCTATAGCGCCGACCATAATGCCAGCTTTTCCGATATTGGCGCTGCGCGGATTGCGCTGCTAGCGGCAGCAATCGGCAGCCGCGCCCGGGAGATGATGGAGGATGGGCGTATTCAATATGTGCTGCCATTCGAGAATCGTGGCCGCGCCGTCGGGGCAACGCTGGACCATCCGCATGGTCAGATGTATGCGCTTGATCATCTGACCATGCGGGTTAAACAGATGGCACAGAGTTTCGTAGCAGCTAATCCGCTGGCAAATTTAATCGATCAGGTGCCCCGTGCGCAGATCGTGGCGCAGAATGACACCGGCATTGCCTTTGTGCCGGAATGGGCGCGCTATCCGTTTGAGACATGGGTCGTTCCACATCGCCGTGTTGACTCGCCAACAGGCCTTGCCTCCGATGAGCTAGCCGAGTTTGGCGCGCTTCTTGAGGCGGTGGCAGTCAAGCTGGACGATGTGTTTGATGCGCCAATGCCGTATACAATGAGCTGGCAGTTAGCGCCGCGCGGTTATGCGGATTGCTTTCACTTTCATTGTCTTTTTCAGCCTGTTCAGCGAAGCCGCAGCAAGTTGAAATATCTGGCATCAGTTGAACAGTTCACCGGATTTTTCCTGCTGGATATGGCCCCGGAAAAGGCGGCGCGTATTCTGAACGGGTTAGAACAGCCCGATGATTGAGGCTACCGGACAATGAAAGAAATAACGTCGGGGAAAGAAATAACGCCGGAGAAAGAAATAACGTCGGGGAAAGAAATAACGCCGGAGAAAGAAATAACGCCGGAGAAAGAAATAA
>JAACDV010000147.1 GCA_009936825.1 Bacteroidota bacterium
ATTACAGTTTATGAAAAGCCGAATAGCCGTAAGGCGCCAAGGTCGGCTGGTACGCCTTCCGGGCGAGTTTAAGGAGCTTTAAATGTCAGACGAAGCCATCATCAGCCTTCCCGTGCTGCCCCTTCGCGATATTGTCGTTTTCCCGCATATGATCGTTCCCCTTTTCGTTGGACGGGAGAAATCGATTCGCGCACTTGAGGCTGTAATGGCCGAAGATAAGCAGATCATTCTGGTCACGCAAAAAGAAGCTGATACCGAAGATCCAGAGGTTGATGGCCTGCATACAATTGGCACCGTCGGGTCTATTTTGCAGTTGTTAAAACTGCCGGATGGGGCGGTCAAAGTGCTGGTTGAGGGAGGGGAGCGCGTTGTTATTGATCCGACATCGCTGCATTCCGACCATGGTTTCCTTACGGCCAATGCCCAAATCCTTGATCAGACGAATGATGATAACGCCGACACAAACGGGCTGGCGCGGGCTGCCGTGCAGCAGTTTGACCAGTATATCAAGTTTAACAAAAAGGTCGCATCCGAGGTTCTTGGAGCCATTGAGCAGGTCGAAGAGGCGGACAAGATTGCCGATATGATTGCCTCACATCTGGCTGTCAAAATCTCTGAAAAGCAGGAGCTTCTTGAAATTCTGGATGTGCATGCGCGTTTGGAAAAGATTTTTCAGTTGATGGAAAATGAAATCGGCGCCCTGCAAGTTGAAAAGCGCGTTCGCAGCCGGGTCAAACGGCAGATGGAAAAAACCCAGCGTGAGTATTATTTGAATGAGCAGATGAAGGCCATTCAAAAGGAACTTGGCGATGGTGAGGACGGTCGCGGTGAGCTGGAAGAGCTCGAAGAGGCCTTAGCTGAGTGGAAAATGCCAAAGGCGGTGCGCGAAAAAGCCGACGCCGAACTCCGTAAGCTGAAAAATATGGGGCCGATGAGTGCCGAGGCAACTGTCGTGCGCAACTATCTTGACTGGGTTCTCGCGGTTCCGTGGCAAAAAGCCAGCCGGTTGAAAAAAGACATTGTGACCGCGCGCGAAATTCTGGATGCCGATCATTTCGGGCTGGATAAGGTAAAGGATCGTATCGTCGAATTTTTGGCTGTTCAGCAAAGAACAAAATCGATGAAGGGCCCTATCTTGTGTCTTGTTGGCCCTCCCGGCGTTGGTAAAACCTCGCTCGGTAAGTCTATTGCCAAAGCGACGGGCCGTAAATATGTGCGCCTTGCGTTGGGCGGTGTACGAGATGAGGCGGAAATCAGGGGGCACCGGCGCACCTATATTGGCTCGATGCCCGGCAAGGTTGTGCAAAGCCTGAAAAAGGCTGGCACCAACAACCCGCTATTCCTTCTGGATGAGGTGGACAAGCTTGGGGCTGACTGGCGGGGTGATCCCAGCTCGGCGCTGCTCGAAGTGCTTGATCCAGCTCAGAATAACACTTTTCAGGATCATTACATGGAGGTCGATTTAGATCTTTCCAACGTGATGTTTATTACCACGGCGAATACGTTGAACATGCCGCAGCCGCTGCTTGACCGGATGGAAATCATCCGTTTGTCGGGCTATACCGAAGATGAAAAGGTTGAAATCGCCCTGCGGCATCTGTTGGACCGTCAAATCAAGGATCATGGCCTTCGTGACGGCGAGTGGTCTATCAGTGAAGATGCAATTCGCAGCATCATTCGCCTTTATACGCGGGAAGCCGGGGTGCGTAATCTTGAGCGCGAAATAGCCAAGATTGCCCGTAAAACCGTCACTAAAATTGTCAGTGGCGAGGCTAAAAAAATTGCGGTTGATGCCGATAACATCGATGAATATTTGGGTGTTAAGCGCTTTCGGTTTGGTGAGATCGAAGAGGAAGACGATGTTGGTGTGACCACCGGTCTTGCCTGGACCGAGGTTGGCGGCGAACTTTTGCGGATTGAAGCGGTTCGTGTTCCCGGTAAAGGAAAGGTCAGCGCCACCGGAAAACTTGGCGATGTGATGAAAGAATCAATTCAGGCGGCCGAGTTTTTCATTAAATCACGGGCCTCCACCTACGGAATCGATCTCGAAAAACTCGCAAAAATGGATATTCATGTTCATGTTCCTGAGGGCGCAACGCCAAAGGATGGGCCGTCTGCCGGGGTTGGAATGGTAACGTCAATCATCTCGGCTATCACCGATATTGGAATAAAGCGCGATTTAGCCATGACCGGTGAAATTACGCTGCGTGGGCGCGTGCTGCCAATCGGGGGTCTGAAAGAAAAACTTTTGGCCGCGCTTCGCGGGGGCGTAAAGACAGTATTGATTCCAAAGGATAATGAAAAGGATCTTGCTGAAATTCCTGACAATGTGAAGGAAGGAATGACAATCATTCCGGTAACCATGGTTGACGAAGTTTTGTCTGCTGCGCTGGTGCGCGAACCGCTGCCAAATAGCATAACTGGTGGCTCGGACGGTGAGGTAGCATCCGTACCAATTGCTGAAAAACCACCTGCCAGTGATGAAATAACCGCCCACTAAAATGAGATTAACAAAAAAAACACCCTAAATTTTTTGCAGTTGGGGTGTTCTTTTGTTATGCAATTTCCGTAAAAATGATGTACACCTTTTATACTTTTAGCAATCTCAATACGGAGGTACCGATGAACAAAAATGATCTAACCGCATCCGTGGCTGATTCTTCTGGCCTGACTAAAGCAGATGCAGGACGTGCTGTGGATGCCGTTTTCGAAAGTGTTGCGGCCGCACTGAAATCCGGTGATGAAGTCCGCATCGTTGGTTTCGGTACATTTTCTGTAGCGCAGCGTGCTGCAACTACTGGACGTAACCCACGTACTGGCGAAGCCATCCAGATTGCGGCTTCAAAGCAGCCTAAATTCAAAGCTGGCGCACCGCTTAAAGAAGCAGTGAATAGCTAAATAAATCTATCTTTTGCGGCGCCGGCTCGATATAAGGGTCGGCGTCGTTTGCATACAGCCTCCAACCAGATAAGTCCGGAGGTAGCGTTGATACAGGGGTGGTTAGCTCAGCTGGGAGAGCAACTCGTTTACACCGAGTAGGTCGGGGGTTCGAGCCCCTCACCACCCACCATTTCCTAATGAACCCAGCATTTCCCCAAAGAACCCATCATTTTCCCAAAGATTGGGGCTGGAATCTGCCAAGAGTACGCGTCCGGAAACCGGACTACACCGACAGCCTCATAAACCGGTGGGCCATAAACCGGTGTTCAGCTCTCGCAAGGGGGCACGCTAGGCACACGCTAGGCACGCTATGCCTTGCGTTTGCTGCCCTCTATGCGCTATCTGCGATCCGTTATCTGCGGTGCGTTATATTTGGGGATTGCGTTATGGTGTGTTCCACGCGCGCCGGCGGCGCTGCTGCTGTCAGCTAATCTCCGTCCTTCTCATTCAGCATAAAAAACCCGATTTCACCGCGTGCAGATGCTTGACAGTCCAACCATGTTGTTCTACCACTCACTCACCTTATTGAGAGGCTGCACGCCACGCCAGTTTAGCAGAGCGGCCTTATAAATTGGGGGTGTAGCTCAGTTGGTTAGAGCGCCGGCCTGTCACGCCGGAGGTCGCGGGTTCGAGTCCCGTCACTCCCGCCATTTCTTGCTATTTCGTCCCTCAAGCTTGCCCTATGATCCGGGGTTGAGACGGGAAACGGCGTGATCTCGGCCTGTAAGCAAGCCCATTAAAGGGCATCTGGAAAATTAAAGGGCATCTGGAAAATTACCAACTGATTATGGGTGTTCCGCAGCGATACCTGCCATAAAAAACAGGGAGCAGGCAATCGCCCGCACCCTGCCACTTTTCCGCTCTAACTTAACCTTCATGCTGCAAACACCTCAGCCGTCAGAACCTCGCCGTCTAACAGCTTAAAGTGCCGCCATTGCCGTCGGATACTCCGGAGTCCGAGCCTGATCCTTCTTTGCCCGCGCACATTGTTTGATGCAGCGCTTCGATGTTTTGCTCTAGCTGTCTTTCAAATTCTGGATCAGACATGGTTTTTTCAGCCAAGGCGAGGCTATCCTCGATGACCTGTTGGGCTTCTTCAAGGGCCTTTTCACTATGCGCCGCCGCATTGGCCGCGGTCTCGGCTATGCCCTGAATGACCTCATCATTAGCCAGATCAATTTTTTCGAGACTGTCGCTCAAAGCTTCGGTGTCGATCGCACCTTGCTGGTTGGTAAAGCTGGCGGTCAGGCGGCCAGTCATGGTCTCGACAATCTGCTGCTTGACGATTTCACGAACGGCTTCCTTGGACTGGCCGCGCAATTCATTCAGCGGCACGAAGACAGGCTCATCCTCAACAATAATAAATAAACTTTCGCCAACAATGCCCGACGTTCTCTTGTTGCCAGTCCAGTCTTCTCGGCTTGCATTAGCAACGATTTTCGCCGCTTGTTCGGGCGAAGCGCCATCAAAGACTTCGCCGTCGGAGCTTAGAACCTGACCCGATTTGAGGGTAAAGGCCTGTGAATGTCCGGCGCCCAAAATCAACGTGGACGCCAATAATATACAAAGAACGGGTTTCATTAAATGACTCCTGAAGTGTCTGTTCAGATCCCGGTGCCTCGTGCAAAACGCAAGAAAATGCAACATTTTGAACCGACGCAATGGGACAGGGGCCCTTCATATATCACCATTAATTAATATATCAGACACCAGCCAACGCACCGCCCGCAATTGTGATTAAAATCAACCGTCACGATAGGGCTGCCCAAAATTTCATCTCCCACATCTAAGGCCCGAAATTTCAGGCACCCATACGCTCTTCAAAACGCTTCATAATATGGCCATAGTCTGCCTGCAAACCCCGCGTTATCGGGGCGTTATTTTGGCCACAGAATCGGGGTGTTTTATGCCCGGTGGTAATAGCTTGACCATATATGTTTGCTGTTATAGGTTGCCGCCAGTTTTCAGGGCATGATGAAGCTGGCGAAGAGCGCCCCTCGTATCCTCTTAAATCCTAAGATTTGGGGGGTTTTTTATGCATTGATGCGCCGTCCATTTTGTGCGGCACCCGGTCGCCTGACAAAAGGGCGCATATCCGTTGAAAAAGAGACATTGAATGACTGAATCACTCCGAAATATTGCCATCATCGCGCACGTTGATCATGGCAAAACAACCTTGATTGACTCAATCATGAAACAGACTGGCATGTTTCGCGACAACCAGAAAATTTCGGAACGGATGATGGATTCGGGTGATCTGGAAAAAGAGCGCGGCATTACCATTCTGGCAAAACCGACGTCGGTGCAATGGCATGATACGCGCATCAACATTATTGATACGCCCGGTCACGCTGATTTCGGTGGTGAGGTTGAGCGCGTTCTTGGTATGGCCGACGGTGTGATACTGCTGACCGATGCTGCTGAAGGCCCGATGCCGCAGACCAAATTCGTGCTTGGCAAGGCGCTGAAACAGGGGCTTCGTCCGATTGTTGTGATCAACAAGGTGGATCGTCCAGACGGGCGCCCGGAAGTTGTTGTTGACGAGGTTTTTGATCTTTTTGTGGCGCTGGAAGCTAACGAAGACCAGCTGGATTTTCCAATCCTATACGCATCAGGCCGGGATGGCTGGTGCGTCGATAATCTGGATCAGCCGCGTGAAAACCTAAACACGCTGCTGGCCCTTGTGCTCAGCCATGTTCCGGCGCCTGATGTCGCGCCGGAAAAGCCGTTTGCGATGCTGGCGACACTGCTGGACAGCTATCCTTATCTTGGTCGGTGCCTTACCGGACGTGTGTTGCAGGGAACCGCGCGGGTGAATGAGGCGGTCAAGGCAATCGATCTGAACGGGGTTCAGGTTGAGGCTGGACGACTGACAAAATTATTGCGCTTTGAAGGCACGCAGCGTGTTCCTGTTGATGAGGTTCATGCTGGTGATCTGATCTGTATTGCCGGCCTGACCAAGGCATCGGTTGCCGACACAATCTGCGACCCGCAAGTTACCCAGGCGCTGCACGCAACGCCGGTTGACCCGCCAACAATGTCTGTCACCATCACGGTGAATGACAGCCCGTTTGCCGGTAAGGAAGGCAAAAAAGTCACCTCAACGATGATCCGTGAGCGTCTGCTGGCCGAGGCCGAGACCAACGTCGCCATTACCTTTAATGAAAGCGGCGGCAAGGATGCTTTCGAGATTGGGGGCCGCGGTGAATTGCAGCTTGGTGTTCTGATCGAAACGATGCGCCGCGAAGGGTTCGAAATGAATGTGTCGCGCCCCCGTGTTCTGGTGCGGATGCAGGATGGCGAACGTCTGGAGCCAATAGAAGAAGTCACCATTGACGTTGATGCTGAATATTCCAGCACCGTTGTTGATGCGATGAACCGCCGTAAAGCGGTGATGATGGATATGCGCTCTTCGGGTGCGGGCAAGACGCGGATCCTGTTTCATGCCCCCTCCCGCGGCCTGATCGGATATCCCAGCCGGTTCCTGACCGAAACACGCGGCACTGGCGTGCTAAACCGCGTTTTCCATAAATATGACAGCTATAAGGGCGATATTCAGGGCCGCCGCAACGGGGCGTTGATTGCGTCTGAAACAGGAACGGCGGTGGCCTATGCATTGTTCAACCTTCAGGACCGCGGCTCGATGTTCATCGACCCGCAAACCCCCGTCTATCAGGGCATGATTGTTGGCGAGCATAGCCGTGATAATGATCTGGAAATCAATGTGCTAAAGGGTAAGAAACTGACCAATGTCCGCGCTGCGGGAACCGATGAGGCTGTTCAGTTGACGCCGCCACGCCGGATGTCGCTGGAAGATATGATGGCCTATATCGATAGTGATGAGCTGTTGGAAGTCACCCCGGTTAGCCTGCGTCTTCGCAAACGATATCTTCTTGATCATGAGCGCAAGAAATTCAAACGCCAGATTGACCAAGATGAGCGCGCTGCCGGGTGATTTGTCGATTGTTTTGATCGGCTAGACTGGTGCTGGCTCGCCTCGCTTGGCGCGTGATATCAGCAATCCCGATAACACCAGAACATAAGATAACACCGCCATCGTGCTAACGGTTTCTCCTAGAGCCAAAACCGCTACGGCGCTGGTGAAAATGGGCACGATATACCCGTTGGTTGAGGTGAAGATTGCGCCTTCACGTCTGATTAACGCGCCCCGAAGCATCATTCCGCATCCCATCGAAATCACCCCTGAACCCAAAATCCACACCCATCCAATCAGGCTTGGCAGCGCGGTTGGCAGGTTGAATGCAAACACTGGTAGCGCCATAAAATTACCAAGAAGCAAGGCTGACGCAGTCATCGAAATCGGAGAAGTAGGCGGCATTATCTGAAACAGAACGCCGCCAGTGGCAAGGCAAAGTGCCGCAAAAATACACAAAAGATGCGGAATCCAAAGTAACGAATCATCCAGCCGCGAGCCTTGATGCAGCAGGGATGATGCAGAAGCGCCAGCGTCACCTTTCGAGCCAGTCAAAGCCAACAGCACCAAACCGGTGGTGGCAGCTACAAACCCGATCCACTTGCGAAACGAGATCGGGGTTTTGATGAAAATGCGCGCCAACACCAGAACTTCAAGCGGAATTGCAGAGAAATAAATGGCCGCCGTTGTGTTGCTGATATAAGTGAGTGTCCACGGCAATAAGATGTTGGGGATGGACATGCAAACAACGCCGTAAAGGGCTGCGTAACGCCACAAAACCGGTCCCTTCACAAGACCAACGCCGCTGACTGTCACCACTATCCACAAAAACATTGAGGCGATAATGACGCGGCTGGCACCTGCGGGGATGCCGCCAATTTCGGCTGCCGAGAGGGAGGCGAATAAAAAGCTGGAACTGAAAATCAGGGTCAGGGTCAACAGCATGGCGATGGAAACGATTTTCCGGTTGGCAATTGACGCCATTATGCAGATATCCAGCGTTCGGGATAATCGGTGATGACCGTGTCTATTCCGGCCTCCAGCATAGCGTTCATGTCATCTCTTTCATTCACTGTATAGACGCGGACCTTAAAGCCCGCTTCATGCATTGCCGCGACTAAATCTGGCGTTATAACCTGAAAATTCAGATGAAAGGCCTCCAGCTGCATGGCGGTGCCTATGTCGCGCCACCCTTGGGGTACGGCATCGCTAATCAGGGCGCGTGGCAGGTCTGGCAATGCGATCATGGCTGCCTCGATAAACTCTGGTGCGAAGGACGAGACCATCGAGCGTGCCAGATCACGCCCCGACAGATGGCGGGCAAGCGCAGCTGCGGCGGCGGCTGGGTCCGCATCATGACATTTCATTTCCCAGTTGAAAAACATACCTGTCTCGGCTTGCCACTCCAGAACCTCGTTCAATAGCGGGATGCGCTCATCGGCGAAGGCAGCATCCTTCCAGCTGCCAACTTCAAGGCTAAGAAGATCGCTGCTTCCCAAACTGGTAATATCTGTGCCGGTAATATCTGTGCCGGAAACATCTCTAAATGTATCATCGGAATCTTCGCGTGTGGGGCCCCTGGTTGTCCGGCCGAGGTGGTTATCATGAAAAATAGCAAAAGCACCATCCATCAGCGGCGACAGGTCGGTTTCAATCGAGAGCGCCCCGGCTGCATGTGCTTGGCGGAAGGCTAGCATCGTGTTTTCCGGAAATAGGCCGCTAGCCCCCCGGTGAGCCTGAATTTTAGTCTTATCTACCTGCATCCTCGCCTCGCATCCGAAAAATTCGGCGTTACCCTAGCACGCCCGGGCGATTGCAGAAGGACTGACATGCAAAATTTTAGGTATTTTTCAAAAATATTTCGGGTGATTGCACCGCATGGCAGCGTCGGGCTATGATTACCGCAAAATTTGGGAGCAATTGAGCCATGTCACTTCGGTTTTACGGGTTGAAATCATGCGATACCTGCCGCGCCGCGCTAAAAGCGTTGGCAGCCGCCGGAATTTCGCCTGATGTTTTTGATGTGCGCGCCGACGGCCTGCCAGATGAAACCATCCTCCAGCTCATGGATACGCACGGGGCGGACACGGTGATAAACCGGCGATCAACTACATGGCGCGGCCTTGATGCGGCGGCGCAGACATCTGATCCGGTCGCCCTCATTAAGGCTAATCCAACTTTGATCAAGCGTCCGGTTATCATCAAGGAAGA
>JAACDV010000148.1 GCA_009936825.1 Bacteroidota bacterium
GTTTTTCGGTGAGGTCGCTTTGTCCTCTGAATTGCGGCAGGTTGCACAGGCCGATGCACGCTTGAAAGAAGCTGCTAAGCTGGGCTTTGATATGGCGGTGATGCCGCAACCGCGCAAAAAGGCGGCGGCCCCGCATGGTCTATCCCTTGCCCAGCCGACAACACTGGCTGAGTTGATTGAAATAATGGGTGGTGTAACATGAGAGCTGGAGTTAGCCCTTGTTGTTTGAAGTTAGGCTTTGTTGCTTGAAGTTAGCCTTTGTACTGTGGAGTTAGGCTATGAGTTTTGAAATTGCCGCCCTCAATCTTGTCGATTTTGCCGCCATTATCATTCTGGTTATTTCCGGCATTCTGGCGACATTGCGCGGTCTGACACGCGAGATTATGGGACTGGTCGGCTGGCCGATTTCGATAATCGCTGCAAAGCTTGCCGCTCCGTTGCTTGATCCGCTGTTGATTGACATGGTCAAAGTTGACGGCATCAGTCAGGCGCTGGCCTGGGGCATTCCGTTCATCATTGTCGTGATCCTGTGGTTTGCGCTATCATCTGTTGTATCACCCGGTCTCAGCAAAGCTGGCCTTGGCGGATTTGATCGCTGGTTAGGGTTTATTTTCGGACTTGTTCGCGGCTTTCTGGTCGTGTTGATCATTTATGCCGGTGCGGTAGTGGCAGCAGATGGGGACGATAATTTGCCGTCAATCGTTGGCAAAGCCCAGATCACCCCTATGTTACGCGGCACCGCGCAAACGCTGTCGGGGGTATTGCCGTCCGATATGGCGAAACGGCTTATCGAAAATCTGCCCGACGCCGATGCCGTAACCGATGACATAAAAGATGCTGGCGACGCTGCCACCGAAACCGGCAGCGATGTTGGCGAAGGCGCTCTCGATCTTTTGAGCGACGAGGGCTAAACTTGAACCGCAAAGGCAAAACGCAATTTACGATTTGTAATCCTGTTTCAACCAGATATGGATTTACCGCGATTACCCAGCCCGCCAGATCCGGTCATTCCGGCGCTATCATGTGAGGACCAATGCGCAACTCTCCGCCAAATACCCCTTCCCCCCGCCTAACCACCAATCCCTTTGCGAGCGATGAGTTCGCATCTGGAAGTGAGGGCGACGACCGTTTCCATGAGGAATGCGGTGTCTTTGGTGTTTTTGGCAGTGATGAGGCGGCAGTTCTAACCGCGCTGGGCCTGCATGCCCTGCAGCATCGCGGACAAGAGGCGGCCGGCATTGTCACCTTTGATGGCAATGCCTTTCACGCGCACCGTGCGCTGGGTCAGGTCGGCGAGAATTTCGGCGCTGATTCGCCGCATATACTGCATCTCCGCGGGCATATCGCAATTGGCCATAATCGCTATTCAACCAGCGGTAATGTTAATCCGTTGATGGAAATTCAGCCCTTTGCGTCGGAACTTGCTTTTGGTGGATTTGCCTTGGCCCATAATGGCAATCTGACCAATGCTGCACGGCTGCGCACCTCGCTGATTGATAATGGCAGCCTGTTCCAGTCATCATCCGATACCGAGGTGATCGTGCATCTGGTGGCGCGCTCACACCAAGAAGAAGTCACCGACCGGCTGATTGATGCGTTAAAACAGATTGAGGGGGCCTATTCGCTGGTCTGTGTTGCCGATGATATGCTGATCGGAGTGCGCGATCCGCACGGCGTTCGCCCCCTGGTCCTTGGCAAGCGCGAAAACATGTGGATGCTGGCATCTGAGACTTGCGCGCTGGACATTGTGGGGGCAACTCACGTTCGCGACCTTGATCCGGGCGAAATGGTGATTATTGATAAAAATGGCCCGCGCAGTCTGACGCCGTTCACCGCGGTTGCGCCCCGATTCTGTGTTTTTGAATATATCTATTTTTCCCGCCCTGATTCAATTGTTGCAGGGCGTGGGGTCTATCACGCACGAAAGGCCATTGGCGCGCAGTTGGCGCAGGAATCGCACGTCGATGCAGATATGATCATTCCGGTGCCTGATTCCGGTGTTCCTGCCGCACTAGGGTATTCCAACGCATCTGAAATCCCCTTCGATCTGGGGATTATCCGCAATCATTATGTCGGGCGAACCTTTATCCAGCCAACGCAAAAACATCGTACAGATTCGGTAAAGCTGAAGCATAACGCGAATCCGGCTGCGGTCAGAGGTAAGCGGATTATTCTGGTTGATGATTCGATTGTGCGCGGAACAACATCACGAAAAATTGTCGAGATGATGCGAAGTGCCGGCGCTGCCGAAGTGCATATGCGGATTGCCAGCCCGCCAACCACGCATCCCTGTTTTTACGGCGTTGATACCCCCTCTCAGGATCAACTGATCGCAGCGCAAATGGAAATTGACGAGATTGCCAAAGAGATTGGCGCGGACAGCCTTTCCTTTATCTCAGTTGACGGAATGTATAAGGCGATCAGTGGGCTGGCGCGTGATCCAGAATCCCCGCAATTCTGTGACGCCTGCTTTACTGGTGAATATCCAATTGCGCTAGCCGCCGGGCTTAGCGCCAAACGCGTGTCACATGGGATTGGCCGATAATGTCTTCGCATCAAAACGAATCCCCCGATCTTGCTGGTGATCTTTCTGGCAAAGTCATTCTTGTCAGTGGGGCAAGCCGCGGTATTGGCCGGGCAGTTGCAATTGCAGCGGCGCGGGCCGGGGCTGAGATGATCATCACCGGACGGACGACGGGCGCGCTGGAAGAAGTTGATGATGAAATCAGAGCATCTGGCAGCAATTCTACCATCGTTGAGCTGGATATGAAGGATACCCCGGCCATGGCGCGTCTTGCGGCAGGCATTCATGGCCGGTGGGGCCGCCTTGACGGGTTTGTTGCCAATGCCGCTATTCTGACGGCGTTAACGCCGGTCAGTCATGTAACGCCTGAGGCATGGGATGATACACTTGCCGTTAATCTGACTGGGCAGTGGCATATGATCCGCGCACTGGACCCCCTATTGCGGGTTTCGCCTGCGGGGCGCGCCATTTTGGTAACGTCGAGTGCTGCGGTTGGTAGCAGGCCTTTCTGGGGCCCGTACGCCGCAACAAAAGCCGCATTGGAGGCGCTTGGCAGGTCGTGGGCTGGTGAGAGTGAGAAAACCAACCTTCGGATCAACATGATGAATCCCGGCGGCACTGCAACTGGAATGAGGGCTTCGGCCTTTCCGGGCGAAGATCCTGCCAGCCTGCCCACCCCCGAAGATATTGCGCCGGCCTTTCTGGCCCTGTTGGCTGAAGAGTGCAGCTATCATGGGGAATTGATGGATGCGCGCGCGATGGTTGGTCTTTAGGCCGATTTTACCGGGGTCAGAATCTTTATACCCGAAGATAGCGTGACGGGGCGATGGCCTGTCTTTGCGTGCGACTGAGCGGGGCCGGACGTCCGAGAATTTCCGCTGCCAGCAGATCACCAAGCAACGGTGCAAAAGTGAACCCGCGCGCACCCAACCCCAACAACGCATAGACTTGGCCTGAAATTTGTCCCATCAGCGGTTGCCGGTCCGGCAGGCTGGCGCGCTGGCTTATCCGCGCCCGAAAATCATCGCGGTCACTATCTGCAAAGAGACCAGCCAGATTTTCCGGCAACAAGCCCAGATTATGATCATGGCCCTCCTCGCTAGGCTCAATTTCCCTCGCACGGATAAAGCTTGCCCCAAGATCGTGCGACCCATCTAGCGCCGGCGTCAGATACCCGCCATAGCTAAGACCAACGCAGAGCGCATCCGTTTCGGGGGTGGCGGGGACCTGACTGACCTGCCCTGAGGTAATTTCCAGCGGCAACATTTGGCCCAAAGGACCTAAAAGATCGGCCCAGACTCCGGCAACAGTACCGACTCCGGTACTGGTACTAGCTCCGGCAACAGTACCGACTCCGGTACTGGCACCGGCTCCCGCCGCGATCACCAGCGCGTCCAGATGTAGCGACCGCCCGTCTTGGGCGTGAATGATCACCCCATCTACCGGATTTTCCAGATTTTCCACCCCTGCCACATCAAAGCCAAAGTAAATGTCGGCGCCTTCGGCAAGGTGGGAGACCAGTTTTTCTGGCTCGATTACGCGCCCGAAAGAATGGATCATGGCCGGATCCGTTATATGCAGGCCGCTTGCAACAGAGGCATCGCCAGCATCAACAGCCAGCAAAAGTTATTCAGACCAACTTTGGCTGCGAAAAATATCATGCCGCTCAGCCATTCTTTCCGGCCAGTCGAGCGCCAACACCCCGCTGCCAACCGTGGCACCAGCACGGTCGGCGCACCTTGCAGCAAACGCCAGACAGTCGGCAGACAGCCTGCTCATCGGATTGTGATCGCGCGCCCATCTAGGGCTCTGCAACGCCATTCTATTTCCCGAAGCCCCGCTTGCCAGCGTCGCCGCCGCATCAAAAATTACCGGCTTCACCCCGCGGCGAAGCAGACCTGCCGCAACCGACGCTCCGGCAATACCGCCGCCGATTATGCCAATTTTTAGACCGGCGGATTTCGGCCCAGACCTCAGCGCCGTTTGAGGCGGGCCTAAATTCGGTGCGGCTGGCGGTGCCCCGACCTTTACACCGGTGATCATTTCACGCTTGCGCCCAAAACCGGGACGCTTGGTAACCTCAAACCCCGCCTGCCCCAGCAGGCGCCGGACTTCGCCTGCTGATGTAAAGCTCGCCAAACTGCCGCCTGGGCGCGTCAAACGGCCAATATCGGCCAGAATTTCGGGCGTCCAGAATGACGGGTTCCGGGCCGGAGCAAACCCATCCAGAAACCAGCAATCAGCGGCAAAATCCAGATCGGCAAGGGCCGTCGCCGCATCGCCATAATGCAGGTGAAGCGTGATATTACTGCCCAGCGGCGCCGCCAGATGATATCCCGGCCAGCGCGGCGGCAAAGCGCGGCGAAGCGTCTCGGAAAATGCGGCAATCTCCGGAAAGCTAAGATGCGCGGCGGCCATTTCATCAGGACTGAGCGGATGCGCCTCAAACGAGATATAATCGACATGAAGGGCCGGATAATTGGCGATCTCCGCGATCACCGCTAGGCAGTTCAGCCCAGATCCAAAGCCGGTCTCTGCGATCGTGATATGCGCTCGCTGATTTCCAGCCCCTTCCTGTGCGGCGCGGGCCATCCGCACGGCTAGATCATTGCCGTTCAAAAACACATGCCGCGCTTCGGCCAACCCATCTTCGGCGCTGTAATAGGTATCGTCAAAGTCAGCCGCATACGGCACACCATCGCGCAGGGTCATCTGCGGAAAACGCAACCTATAATCGGCCTGTTCATAAGGAGAGTTTTTTGGCATTTCGGGTCCGGCAAGCAAATAAGACGATCAGGAGTGCCATACTAAGACTTGGGCATGGGCACGCAAGATTATCATGGGCCAGTACAAAAATTCTTTGAAAAAAACATTGCAACAGGTACCATCTTATTGATCCATTTTATTGGAGCTTTTTGATAAAGTTTAGGACGTAATTCGTGTGCAAATAAGCTGATATGGTGAGTACCATGTTTGACTTCATTGTGCTGGCGATTTTTCGCCAGTTCATCTCCGCAGGATCTCTGACGGTCACGATTGCAGATCAAACGCCCCAGACCCTTAAAGGGGCACATTCGGGACCCAATGCCGAAATCCACATTCATGACAGGCGCGTGTTGTGGCGCCTTGTTCTTGAGCCTGATCTTGCCTTTGGTGAGAGCTATATGGATAGCCGCCTGACTGTCCTCGAGGGCGGCCTTGAACCCCTGATGGATTTTCTGATGACCAATGCCGAACACTGGTCAAAGCACTGGCTGGGGCGTTTGACACTGAAATTAGGGCAGAGTTTTGCTTTTCTGCAGCATCTGAATCCCCCCTCAGCATCAAAACGTAATGTGGCCCACCATTATGATCTGACAGATGATCTGTTCAGCAGTTTCCTCGATCCGTGGCGGCAATATTCCTGTGCCTATTTTCACGATGATGAAGACACATTGGAGCAGGCGCAAATCAACAAGCTGGCGCGCCTTGCGGCTAAACTGGATCTTAACCCGGGCGAGAAGGTGCTGGATATCGGCTGTGGATGGGGCGGGTTGGCGCGCGCCATGGCGCTATGTGTACAGGACACCGAGATCACCGGCATAACCCTGTCGAAGCAACAACTGGCCTATGCAAAAACAGCGGCAGCTAAGACCGGATTGAAAGGACGGCTGAATTTTCATCTTCGTGATTACCGCCGTCA
>JAACDV010000149.1 GCA_009936825.1 Bacteroidota bacterium
CGCCGTGCGCAAATTTCCCACGTGCAGATTGCCCGTCGGGCTTGGTGCAAAACGAACCTTTACATCACTCATTTGGCGTACCTTTCGGCCAAACCCTCTTTGGGCAAAGTCTTTTCGGCCAATTCCAACGGATCAAACCCCGAGGTTAGCGGCAGTCGGCGGTCACGCCCAAAGGCACGCGCCGACATTTTCGGCCCGGGTGCAGCCTGAAACCGCTTATATTCAGCCCGGAACAGCAACTGGCTGGCACGCGCCACTTCTTCGCGGTCAAACCCGCGTGAAACGATCGTCTCAATATCGACCATTTCCTCACAAAGCGCCATCATGATTGCGTCAAGCCTTTCATAGGGAGGTAGCGAGTCGGTGTCTTTCTGATCAGGGCGAAGCTCAGCCGAGGGCGGCTTATCGATAATTCGCAGCGGAATAATCTCACCCTGGGGGCCAGCCGCACCGCGCGGCAAATGCGTGTTGCGCCACCTGCAACGATCACACACCTGCACTTTCCAGACATCCTTAATCGGCGCAAACCCACCACACATATCGCCATATAGTGTGGAATAGCCAGCCGCATATTCCGACTTGTTCCCCGTTGCCATCACCATCGAGCCATGCTTGTTGGAAATACCCATCAGGATCAGACCGCGCAGCCGCGACTGGATGTTTTCCTCGGAAATACCAACCTCGGTGCCATCAAATTGCGGCGCCAGCATACCCTCCATCGCGGTCATTGCCGGACCAATCGAAATTTCATCAAGACGAATACCCAGCCTGGCGGCAAGGTCGCCCGCATCATCAAGACTTTCCTGACTGGTGTAGGGCGACGGCATCATTACCGCGTGAACGGCGTCGGCGCCCAGCGCATCAACCGCCAGCGCCGCAACAATAGCTGAATCAATGCCGCCGGATAGTCCCAGAACAACCCCCGGAAACCCGTTCTTTGTCACATAATCCCGCAGCCCCAGCGTTAGGCCGCGATAAAGCGCCGCCAGACCACCATCGGGCGGCGTCATTGGTCCTGTAAGCGTCAAAAGACCAAGCTCATCATGAAGCTGGATCATCACCACAGCTTCTGAAAAACTGGGCAACTGCACCGCAAGCTTGCCGTCGCTGCCAAGCGCAAATGAAGCGCCATCATAGACAACTTCATCCTGACCGCCGACCATATTCACATAGATCAGCGGCACTTCGGCCTCCATCACCCGGGCCACTGCATGCGCCAGCCGGCTGTCAGATTTTTCGATATCAAACGGCGAAGCATTTAGCGTGACAATCAAATCGGCACCTGACTCGATAAGGCATTCAACAACGTCAGGCGTCCAGATATCCTCGCAAATAGGCAAGCCCAGCTTCAGGCCGCGAAGCATAACCGGACCCGGCAACGCGCCCGCGGTGAAATTGCGCTTATCGTCAAAAACACCGTAATTCGGCAGGTTAACCTTGTCGCGGCGAGCCTGAATGGTGCCGCCATCCAGCACAAATGCACTATTGGTGATGATGCCGCCTTCAAGGTGCGGCGCGCCAACAATAATCGCCGGCCCGCCATCGGCAGTCGCCTCGGCCAGCGCTTTCAGCCCGGCGGCGACATCTTCCATAAAATCGCTTCGTAGCACCAGATCATCGCATTGATAGCCCGACAAATACATCTCGGGCGTGACGATAATTCCGGCACCATTGGCAGCCGCACTTTCCCGCGCTTCAAGCAGCTTTGCGACATTGCCAGTGACATTTCCCAAATGCGGATTGAGCTGGGCAATCGCGATGGAACTAACAGCTGTTTTACCGGTGGTGCTGGTCATAGCCATGATACAAAAAACCGTTGCTTACGAAATAGGCTTACGAAGAAGAAATTCACGGCCGGCCTTTACACTGGGCTTACCATCATAGGAGATGATATCCGCCGTTGCATAAGTCTCCGACCAAATCTGCGGCAGGTAGGAGCCTGTACCAATCGAATCAACCGGCGCTTTTGCAAAGGCAAACATACGGCATTTATCCGGGCCAAAACCTGACGATGCCACAATCTTTACCTTGTCAAAGCCGTTCGCGTCCAGCGTTTCACGAAGATACCAGACCGCCGCCGCGCTGACCCCGGTTCCCATCAAATGCTTTAATTCAGAATCGGTGCGATAACCGCGGGTGGCAAAAGCAACATGACGGTCCAGAACAGCGTAGGATTCCGGTGTATCCAACCCCTCAATAAATCGCCCGCCATGCGTGTCTAGCCGCAGGGCAAGACGGCCTTCCGCTGCGAGATCAGCAAAACGCCTCGCAACCTCCAGCGAGTCGGTGATTTCCTGTCCGAAATAATCAACCAAAACCGTCAACGGCGTTTCTGGCATTGTCTCGTGGAATAATTCAGCGGCGCGCAACGTCGATCCGGCATAACCAACCAGCGCGTGCGGCATGGTGCCAACCCCTGATGCCTCGCCAAAGAAATGCGACGTCGCATCCGTTGACGATCCGATAAACCCGACGGCGGCAAATTTCGCCTTGGCCTTATTTGAGCCAACCGACGCGCCGTAAGCCATTAATTCAGCCATTTCCGAGCCAGCGCAATGCCTTGCATCCATCGCAAGAAAGGCAACTTCAGGCAATTCCACACACATATTATAGGCGTTATAGGCAGCAACACAGGCTGAACCAATACGCTGTAGAAAAGTGGTTACGGTATCAACCAGCGCCGACAGAGGGCCACGAAGATAGCAAAGCGGCTCACCCGAACCGACCCATGCGCCCTCAATATGCGGCTGATCAACTTCGATTTTCTCGCCCCGTTCAGCGGCAATTGCCAGCAACCAGTCAACCGCCAGCTTTCCGGCATAAGTCACGGGGCGGCGCATGAAAACAGCATATTCAACAATGCTTTCATCATGCTCTTGAACAATCCGGCGCGTATTTTTGAAATAGGTATCAGTTAATTCAGGGTGGCGATCCGACATCGGCCCGCTGCTGTTGACTGGCCGGGCGCCGGACAGGGCGCCATCTTTATCAAAATCAGGCATCTACAAAACTTCCTATTTATGGATTCGTTTCTTTTTGAGCCGCCCCGGATAGAGTTTGAGGTAACCCGGCGTCCTGCTCCGATGTAACCATACAAGCGGCCCCCAGCGGCATTATTTTGGTGATATATCTTGATCCCGGTGCGCTTTAGACCGCCTCTGACAGCCCCACTTTGTCACGCCGCCGCTTCATCAGGTCGGCAATCAGGAACGCCAGTTCCAGCGATTGCGCCCCATTCAACCGCGGGTCACAATGCGTATGGTACCGGTCGCCAAGTCGTGCCTCGGTCACTTCGACCACGCCGCCAACGCATTCGGTAACATTGCGTCCGGTCATCTCGAAATGAACACCGCCAGCGAAGGTTCCGATCTCGTCATGGACATCGAAAAATCCTTGCACTTCGGCCATCACATCATTTACCCGACGGGTTTTATATCCACTGCTGGCTTTGACCGTATTGCCATGCATCGGATCACAGCACCAGACGACGCTCGCCCCCGATTTTTGTACAGCTTTCACCAATGGCGGCAAACCAGCGCGCACCTTATCCGCGCCCATCCGCGTGATCAGAGTCAGGCGTCCGGGTGTGTTTTCAGGATTTAGAACATCGATCAGCCGGAGCAGTTCGTCCGGATCAAGGCTTGGCCCGCATTTCAGTCCGATTGGATTACGGATACCGCGAAAATATTCAACATGCGCCCCATCCAACTGGCGGGTACGATCACCAATCCAGATCATATGCGCCGATGTGGCATACCAGTCCTTGTCCTGTGTGATGGTATCGCGCCGCGTCAGTGCCTCTTCATAATTCAGCAAAAGCGCTTCATGGCTGGTGTAAAAATCTGTCTCGGAAAGCGGGCGGGCGGTTTCCGGTGTGATGCCGCAGGCGCGCATGAAATTCAACGCCTCATTAATTCGCTCGGCAATCTCGCTATAGCGTTCAGCTTCTGGCGTACCCTTCAAAAACTCGGTCACCCAGCTATGCACTTTGGTCAGGTCAGCAAGGCCGCCCTGAGCAAACGCGCGCAGCAGGTTCAGCGTTGCTACCGATTGCTCATAGACGCGTAAAAGCCGCTTTGGATCGGGGGTGCGCTCTTTATCTGAAAACCCCATCGCATTTACCATGTCACCGCGATAGCTGGGCAATTCAACACCATCAACCGCTTCAACGGGGGATGAACGCGGCTTGGCAAACTGGCCAGCCACACGGCCCACTTTCACCACCGGCATCGACGCGCCAAAGGTCAGGACCACCGCCATTTGCAGAAAAATCTTGAAGGAATCACGAATATTATCGGCCGAAAATTCGGCAAAGCTTTCCGCGCAATCCCCGCCTTGCAAAAGAAATGCGCGCCCTTCGGCTACCTCACCCAGCTGGCGCTGAAGGCTTTGCGCTTCACCGGCAAAAACCAGAGGCGGCTGACCGCCAAGACGCTGTTCAACAGCGGCAAGCTTGGCCGGATCAGGATATTCGGGGACCTGTTCAATCGGAAGGTCACGCCAGCTATTGGGCTGCCAATTCATGGGACACCATTTTTTTTCGGCTATGCCGTTTCGCTATGCCGTTTCAAGGGTTGATCTAATCTGAATTCGAAAGGCAGAATTTACCTGCATCCGATGAGCGCTACTCTACGGATTTTGTGAATTTTTTCAAGCTTTTTGGCGCTAAGGAACATAGGGGAGTTACATCGCTACCTTGAGAGCGCGCCCCTAAACTCTCGCAGAGCGCCCCTAAACTCTCGCAGAGCGC
>JAACDV010000150.1 GCA_009936825.1 Bacteroidota bacterium
AATGGCAGGTTGGCCAGCTTTCGTGCGGCTAAAAATCCGAAACATTCGGCCTCTACCGCATCGCCGCGCCAGCCGATTTCATCGGCGTTTTGTACGGTCACGCCGGCGCGTAATCCCAGCTCGCTCATCAAGGTGGGATTGCGCCGCCCCCCACCCGAAACATAAAGATGATCCGGGCGCGATGGCAAAAGATCCAACCCCTTGCCAACCGCCGCCGCCGAAAATGCCGTTAACAGCGCGGCCCCGTCTTCGGGCGTGCAACCGCTGGCCATCTTTTCGGTAAAATCAAACCGGTCCAGAGATTTTGGAAACGGCGCGGTAAAATAGGAATGCTGCACCAAGGCGGCCAGCCGGTCTTCATCCACCTTTCCAGATTTCGCCAGCGCCCCGTCCCGGTCCATCTCGCCAAGGTCAAACGACTTCATCCAGTCATTAATCGGCGCATTGGCAGGCCCCGTATCAAAGGCAATCAGGCGCCCGTCATCGCCCTTCCAGCTGAGGTTCGCAACACCCCCCAAGTTCAAAATCGCGGCGTTACTTCCCGCCGAAATCGCCTCGAGAAGCGCAACATGATAGACCGCACATAACGGGGCGCCCTGCCCGCCAGCCGCTACATCGGCGCTGCGAAAATCATATACAACCGGAATTACCAGCTGGTCCGCCATCAGCTGACCATCACTAAGCTGGCGCGTCTGGCCCGGGCGGGCGGATGTTGGCGCGCGGTGCAAACAGTCTGGCCGTGAAAGCCAACCGCCGCAATGTCACTCAGCGCCAACCCAGCACGCGCCGCCAGACCTGCAACAGCACGCGCCTGTGCCAAGGAAATCCGGCGTTCCGCTTCGGCAAAAATCTGCGGCTCCGGCCCTTCAAATGCCCAGTTGCGCGCCGCATCCAGCACCTCTTCCAACAACGCCCTGATATCCGCTGGATACGGATAAAGATCAAATAACCCGAATTCGGAAATACTCTGGCCGTCAGTTCGCAATAACGCGGCGTCAATATTGCCATCAAGGACAGTTCCGGTCATCAGACCAACATACCATTTTGCAGTCATCACAACGCTCCGTTAAACCTTGCTAGGCGGGATGGTTAACAGGGTGCCAACATCCCGGCGCAGGGTATCAATACCACTCTTGAAATGGCGGGACGGATGGACGCGGTTGGTCAATAGCGACCAAGCAATCCCGCGGTCAAAATCAATCCAAATTCCCGTACCGGTAAAGCCTGTATGCCCGATCAGCGCACCGTTGGCGACATCACCGCCGCTCCAACCGGGATGGGGGCACTGCCAGCCATGCGTGCGGGTATCGCTGAGCGGCGTTTTCATCAATTTTATGGTGTCCGCCGCCAGATTCTCACCGCACAAAAGATCGCGGGCAAAGTCCAGAACGCTGTCAATTTTGCCAAACAGCCCGGCATGACCGGCACCGCCAAGCGCAAAGGCGTTTTCATCATGCACCTCGCCAAGCATAACGCGTCCCCGCCACCTGCAATTCTCAGTCGCGGCGCAGTCTTTGGCAGGCGGGGAAAAGCTGAACCCCCATCCGGGGTCCATGTCGCAAGCAAGCATACCGCGCAGACGCTCCAGAGCCAGACCAAGCAGGATAAAGTTGATATCAGAATAAACTTTTGGGCCGTGCCGCCATTCGCGCTGCAAGATAAAAGCACGCAGCGTCTGCGGAGTCTGCCCATAGGTATAAAGGGGCTCAACCGCAGGAAAAGGTGTCAGGTGGCCAAGACATTGCCTGAAGGTCACCAGTCTTTCCCAACATTCCGGAACAGTAGCGCTGCCCGCCGCATATTGGCGAAAATCCGGCACTATACTGGTCAGCGGCGCATCAAGATCAAGCCGCCCTCTTGCCGCCTCTTCCAAAATTTGAACTGAGGTAAACAGCACCTTGGTTAGCGAGGCAAGATCAAACCAGGTTTCGCGGTGCATCGGTCTGGATTCAGGCGTAATCTGGGCATGGCCTGCATGACAGATCGCCCGCGTACCATCCGCCGCCACCAGGCCCAGAACCGCCCCCGGAAGGGCGCCTCCCTCAATCGCTGCACGCACCGGCGCGAAGGCCCGGTCTGCCAGTTTATCCAAGGGCATCAGTTCGTGTGAAGATGACATGCTGTTTTTACACCATCCAACTCATCCGGAGAATGCCCCGCAATGTCAATAAGGTCAGGCCGGATGCTGCGACAGATATCCAATGCCTCAGGGCAGCGGCTGTGAAACGCGCATCCGGGCGGCGGATTGGCAGGGTCTGGCGGCTCTCCGGTAACGACTATTTGCTTTGCCGATTTATCAGCACGGCTGGCATGATCCCGGCCAATTTTCGGCACCGCAGCCAGCAGCGCCTTTGTATAGGGATGGCGCGGGTTCTGGATAATCTGGGACGCGGTGCCAATCTCTACAATCCGGCCAAGATACATTACGGCGATACGGTCGCTCATATGGCGAATGACTGACAGATCATGGCTGATGAAAATAATCGATAGACCCAGTTTCTGCCGCAGGTCAGCGATAAGATTCAAGATCTGCGACTGGATGGACACATCAAGCGCCGAGACAGACTCATCCGCGATGATCAGCTTTGGATTGAGGGCAAGCGCACGCGCAATGGCAATGCGCTGGCGCTGACCGCCGGAAAATTCATGCGGGTATCTGTCGCCAGAATCCTTTGGCAAACCCACCAGATCAAACAATTCGGCGACGCGAGCTTCCTGCTCGGCGCGGTTATTGATGCGATGCACGATCAACGGCTCACGAATGATGTAGCCAACCTTGTGACGCGGGTTAAGCGAG
>JAACDV010000151.1 GCA_009936825.1 Bacteroidota bacterium
GATGAAGAACTGGTACCGGCTGATGTTGCTGCCGCGGTGAAAGCCACCGAAAAAGACATTCTCGACGGTCTGTTTCGTGTGAATGTGAATGATGCGCGACCCGCGTCTGACGGATAAAAGAGCGGGCCGGCCCGTATAGAGGGCCGGCCTTTTTTACAATGCATCCTGATAAAATATTAGCCCTAAAGGGCCTGTCCAAAACCTTTGGAACCATCGCTGCTAATTGCGATGTTGATCTTGATCTGCACCGCGGAGAGATATTGGCGTTGCTGGGTGAGAATGGGGCTGGAAAAACCACTTTGATGAATATGTTGTTCGGACATTACATGCCGGATGCGGGGCAAATCGAAGTGGCCGATGCCAATCAACGGTTTTTACCGCTCACGCTCGGGCATCCTCAGGCGGCGATTGCCGCGGGGATTGGTATGGTGCATCAACATTTCACCTTGGCCGAAAATTTGGATGCGGTTGATAATATTATGTTGGGGGCTGAACGTCTCACCTTATTGCCAAGAAAACGCGCCGCCGCTGAAAAGAAGATCCGCGCGATTATGGCCGAAAGTGGTCTGACGGCGCCTTTAGATGTTGCTGTGGGTAAATTGACGGTGGGCGAACGCCAGCGCGTTGAAATTTTAAAAGCCCTATATCGCGATGTAAAAATACTCGTTTTGGACGAGCCAACCGCCGTTTTAACGCCGCAAGAAGCGGATACGCTGTTTGAAAACATTCGGGCCATGGCGCAGAACGGGCTATCGGTTATTTTTATTTCGCATAAATTGCGTGAGGTTTTGGCATTTTCGCATCGCATCACCGTTTTGCGCCATGGCAAAAATGCAGGAGAAATTAAAACCGATCAGGCGGATGAGCAACAAATTGCGCGACTGATGGTGGGGGCGGAAACGCCATCCCATACCCGTGAAACGCAAGCAAATGGACCGGCGATACTGCGGTTCAAGGGGGTTTCTGTGAAAGGGCGCGCCCGGCGCGACAGTTTGCAAAATGTTGACCTGACCGTTTTCTCTGGTGAAATCCTAGGGATCGCAGGCGTCTCGGGCAATGGCCAGAGAGCCTTGGCCGGCGTGATCTCTGGCATGCTCTCGGTCGACAGCGGAGAGGTCTTGATAGAAGACCAACATCTGTTGGATATCACCCCCGCCGCGATGATTTCGCGCGGCGTTGGGCGCATTCCAGAAGATCGCCATCGGGATGGAATTGTGGGATCGATGAGTGTTGCTGAGAATATGGTTATAGAGCAGTTGGACGACCCGACTATACAACAAAACGGATTGCTGCGGCGCGATGCGATCCGCGATTATGCCGAGACGCTATCGTCAGAATATGACGTGCGGGGGCCAGGGGCGCAGGCTTCGGCGCGTTTGTTATCAGGCGGCAATATCCAAAAATTGATTTTGGCGCGGGTTTTTGATCGCAGCCCCAAGCTTATTCTCGCAAATCAACCCACTCGCGGTTTAGATATGGGGGCAGCCTCTGAGGTGGCGCGGCGGCTTCTTGAGGCCCGCGGCCGCGGCGCCGGTATTGTTCTGATATCCGAAGATTTAGACGAAATTCTGAAGCTGTCTGATCGCATTTTAGTGGTTCATGATGGCGCGTTTTCCACCGCAAAAACGCGTGACCGCGCGCAATTGGGTTTGATGATGGCAGGGCAGGCGGCATGATCCGAATTGAGGCCAGAGACTCTGCGTCATCTTTTATGAAACTGGGCATTCCTGTCCTGTCTGCGTGCGTGGCGTTGCTCTTGGCGGCAATTCCGTTGATGTTTGCAGGCGCCCCCGTTGGGGCTTCATACGTGCAGATGTTTATGGGCGTTTTTGGTTCAAAATTTGCGTTTTCTGAAATGCTCACGCGCGCCACGCCGTTGATATTTACTGGGCTTGCCGCCGCCTTGGCCTTTCGGGCCAAACTGTGGAATATCGGCGCGGAAGGCCAGCTTTATTTGGGTGCTTTGGCCGCAGCAGCGATTGGCACAGGGGTGCTGGATATTTCAGGGCTACTGTTGATCCCAGTGATTATTCTATGCGGCTGTGCCGCTGGTGCCTTTGGCATGGCGGTGCCCGCGGCGCTGAAAATTCGCTTTGGGGCAGATGAGGTGGTCACCACATTGCTGCTGAATTTTATTATCTTAATTTTTCTGCAATATATGTTGGAGGGGCCGCTAAAAGATCCGATGGGTCTTGGCTGGCCGCAGACAGCGCCCATCTTGGATCAAGGCATGTTGCCGCCTTTGATGGAGCGTATGCGCATTCATTACGGGTTTGTTATCGCGCTGATCTGCGCCGCCGTGGCGCAATTTATGCTATTGCGGTCGGTTTGGGGGTTCAAGTTGCGCGCGGTTGGTGAAAATAGAAATGCAGCTGGACATGCAGGCATACCAGTCAATCGAAGCTTGTTGACAGCGGCGGCTATTTCGGGGGCGCTGGCAGGATTGGCGGGTGTAAGCGAAGTAGCTGGATTAAAAGGCTATCTGACCGCAGATCTATCCCCAGGTTTTGGCTATACAGGCATTGTTGTTGCGATGCTTGCGGGGTTGTCTCCC
>JAACDV010000020.1 GCA_009936825.1 Bacteroidota bacterium
CAGCATCGTTACTTTTTCGCTTTCAGGCAAGATCGAATTTACCGTCTTTGCGGTGTTTTCGGACTTGTTTTCTAGCGTTGTGATTGTCAGAGTTAGGCCGTTCCTTGTTTGGTTCCAAAATTTACTGAGACCGGAGACATCTATGCGCATTGCCAAACTCGAAACTTTCGCTACCGAGGATGTTGGTTTTGTAAGGCTGACAAGCGATACAGGGGCGATCGGCTGGGGTCAGATGTCAACTTATCACGCTGACATAACCGCAAAAGTGTTTCATCGGCAGGTTGCGCCATGGGTGCTTGGCCGGATCATTGACGGCGATGCGCCGCTGGCCGATTTTCTGGATATGGCGGCGTTTGTTCATGAGCGCGAGCATAAATTTCCGGGCTCTTATGTAAGGCGGGCAATGGCGGGTCTCGACACTGCGTTGTGGGATCTTTTGGGGCGGCTTGCGGGTAAGCCGGTGACCAGTTTAATTGGTGGGAGTCCAGGCCAGCTTCGTGCCTACGCCTCATCAATGAAGCGTGATATCACCCCCGCCGATGAGGCGGCGCGGTTCTGCAAACTTCGTGACGAGAAGGGGTTTGATGCGTTCAAATTCCGGGTTGGCGCGGAATGCGGGCGCGGCGCAGATGAATGGCACGGGCGCACCGAAGAGATCGTTCAGCTTGTTCCGGCGGCGCTTGGTGATGGTATTACGACGATGGTGGATGGCAATAGTTGCTTTGGCGTTGATCGCGCTATCCAAGTTGGCCATATGCTGCAGGATAATGGCATCACCCATTTTGAAGAGCCTTGCCCCTATTGGCGCCCTGATCTGACGCGCCAGGTTACCCACGCGCTGGAGATTGATGTGACCGGCGGCGAGCAGGATTGTGACATGCGCCACTGGGTCGATATGGTCGAAAATCATGTTGTCGATGTGATGCAACCCGATGTGATGTATATGGGCGGCATTAGCCCAACGGTTGAGGTCGCCAAACTGATCGCGGCAGGCGGTTTTGTGTGCACACCGCATGCCGCCAATTTATCGTTGGTGACGATGTGCACCATGCATCTGCTGCGCGCCATTCCAAATGCAGGCCCATATCTTGAGCTGGCGATTGAGGGCGCAGACTATTATCCATGGACGCAGGATTTGTTCCTTGGTGATCCATTTGAGGTTACAGATGGACAGGTGACGATCAGCGATGCGCCGGGGTGGGGCGTTGAAATTAATCCGATCTGGCTGGAAAAATCCACCCATACAGAATCGCTGTGGCAGGCATGACTATCAGCCGTCATTTCACGCCGCCGAACAAACCGGAAGTCATATGACTGTTCTCTACATTACCGGGGCCGGTGTTAGCGCTGATAGCGGGATTCCGACCTTTCGCGGGCATGATGGATTTTGGACTATTGGCTCAAAGAATTACACGCCGCAAGAAATGGCTACGCGCGAAATGTATATCGAGGATCCGGGGCAATTTCTGCTGTGGTATTACCGCCGGTTTGCGGCCTATCGCCATGTGCCGCCGAATGATGTTCATCGCTGGTTGAAAGATCGCTGCAACAATGGCGATGCCCGGTTGATTACGCAAAATATTGATGGGCTGGATGGGCGCGCGGGAAATGCCGATTATGTGTGCATTCATGGACGCCTCGATATGATGACCCGCTTTGACGATCAGATGGCCCTTCATGACGCGCATAGTGACGGGAAAAGTGTTTTGATTCCGGCGCCATGGGATGCTGTCCCCGAAGCACTGGCGGCGTTTGGCGGTTTTAAGCCTAATGCGGATGAGGCTATTGATCCGGCGCATGCCAGCGATGCTGATCTAACCGCTGCATTGTTGCATCTGTGCGGGATTGATGATGCTGCTGGCCCGGAAATGGGGCGCTCCCTAAAGCCCTATGTGTTGTTGTTTGATGAGTATTACACCGATCTTTACCGGATGAGCACTGCCGAGCGCTGGATGGAGGCGGCAGAGCGCATGGTGTTTATGGGGACCAGTTTTTCGGTGAATATCACAGCGATTGCGCTGCGCATGGCGTTGTCGCGCGGTATTCCTGTTGAAATTGTTGATCCTGAGCCAATCGATCTGGGTATTCCAGAGGGTGCGGCGGATATTATCTATCACCGGATGACGGCGGGCGAATATATCGGGCAGCACGGCAGTCTGGCTTAATCCGTCTCGCCGACAATGGCTGGATCAAACGGTTTGCGTGAAAATACCTCGCGCAGCATTGGCTCAAAATGATCCAGCTGGTGGGTGGGGTAATCCGGATCAAATGCCACCTGATCCCAGCGATCACAAAACCGCTCGCAGCTATCAAACCATTTATGCCCGCGATAGCGTTCGCGTTCATCCTTATTCATTCCGCGCGCTTCGCCGTAATAATACATCTGGAAAATGCCGTGATGCTCAATCACCCAGACAACCTCTGGCCGGACATAGGGACGGATGATGGCGGCAGCCATTTGCGAGTGGTTGTCGGGCGCTAAATCATCCCCAAGGTCATGCACCAGAGCGGCAACAATCATTTCGATATCAGCGCCATCATTTTCGGCGCGCGTGGCCGATTGCAGCGAATGGTGCAGCCGGTCAATCTTGTACCCTGCCAGGGTGTTTTGCAGCCCCTTCAGCGCGCCCAATAGACGCTCGGGGAGGGCTTGGACAAATTCATGCTCTAGCTTGTCCAGAAAGGCATAATCTTCGGGTGTTCCTGCGTCCATGCGGCGAAAACTGACGGTTTCTATGGCGGGCTCCTTGTCACAAACTGTTTATAGATATCTTGGTGTTGACGGCTTCAACAAAAACACGGGGGCTGAGGTTTAATCCTAAACCGCAGCGCGCTAGCCCGTAAAGATATGAAAGCAGGCCGATTGCAGGTGAGGACCGGTTTTTTTAATTTGGGGCCAACTGGCGGCGATAATAGACGGCTAGTCCTGCCGGATAGCCCGGCATACAGGCAAGCGCGTTCAATTCATTCAGCAACTCACCGGATGAATATGATGAATTTGCCGGCTTTAGAGAACGCCACTCAAACAGCCGCTC
>JAACDV010000152.1 GCA_009936825.1 Bacteroidota bacterium
CTCTCGTCATTCGGCTTTCAAAGCAAGGCCGCGCAACTCACCTACCCGTTTTTGATCTTTGGCATGTTGCTGGTGCATCATTTTATCTATCCGCAATATCCAGAACTGAAATCCGCGGAATTTTCGCTCTCGCTGGCGGCACTGATCATCTATATCGCCAGCAAGAAACTCACGAAAAAACCCAGCTTCGAGCCCTACCGCGCTCAAATCCGGATTGTCGAAAAACTGCTGGAAGTGTTTATCGGCGTGACAGTCATTTCAGCACTAGTTTATTCTCTGTTTTTCTAGGCATCATCAACTGCCCTGCCAATACTTAGTGTCGGGGCTTGTTCTTGGGCTTATTCTGGGGCTTAGTTTTTGCCTTTGAGCGCAGCCTTTGTGCGTTCAGCCTGCGCTAGCGCATGTTCGAGGTTGGAGTATTTGTAGCTATCGACTGAATAGACATCAACTGACGTGCGCACGATGCCCAACGCCAATAGCGCTTTGTCATCTAACTCTTTTGCTGGCTGTTTCATGTTAGAACTTTCATCGAAGTTGAATAAAATTTATTTGATAATGGATAGTATCGGAAATTCTCCAGATTATTCGGAGAGTTTTCCGACACGCTCACAGCTTATTTTTTGATCTTCTTCCTTATAGGCGATAGACCAAATTTCGTTCTTATAGAGATAGATATCCGGTGATGCTGTCTCTAGTTTTACGCCCTTGGAAAAGGCGTATAAACATTCGTTTAGAGAGATATAATTGTCAGGAGACGGACTTAGTTTGAAGTCAGTGGCATGTGCCACATTTGTCAAAAAGATACTCATAAAAACACTCATAAGTATATTGGGAAGAGGCTTCATTCTTTAGGGCCCTTTCTTGCTTCCAAGTTTCAAATCGTTTGTTTTTGTGGAGAAAGCTGACGTCGCCAGCGTTTTTTCCTTGGTCTTTTTCGGCTTCTTTAATTCGCGATTGCCTTTTCTGCTATTTCCCTTGGACATAATTATCTCCGTGTGTTGGGGTTAAATTGCAGGGTCATCTAAGAAATCACCCGGCAATTCTGCGTATGGGCCACTTTCTTGAATAGGCTCTCCGTCCGGCTAGTCTGCTTGTTAAAAACAGAGCAACACGGTCTACCAAAACGTTTCTGAACGTTTCGCCTTAGGCTTTGACTTCGCTTAGCAGGTTTTCAAAAGTGCTATATTCCGCATCAGACTAAATGAGGCGGCAATCAAAGATACGCATTTTGCGCATCCACATTCTTTATTCCAAAAGATCAACCGCGAGGCCGTGGTTGGTATAGCCCGTTAAACAAATGCTTTGTCGCAAACGTTTAATGCCCTTTGATGCAACGACTATCCGCCTTCGTAGCGGTAAAGGCAATCGATTTAATTTTGCCAATATAATTTTGCTTCTTGTTTGACGCGGGCAGAAACTTAGCGAACTATTAGATTCACAGATCCTGGAAGGTCGAACGGTGCAAAAGATGACTATTTCAACGCTCCGCCATTGCTTTGCGATCATTGTGGTCGGCGTTTTCATGTTCCCAATTGCATGGTGGGGCCTGACATCAATCAAACCAGTATCGGCCATTTTTGATCGGGACAGGGTTATATTCTTTGATTTTGAGCCAACATTGGCGAGTTACCACGTCATTTTAGGGTCGGGTTGGGACAATTTATTTCAAGGGCGTACCGCGCTTATCTCCTCGATGATTGTTGCTACGGGGTCAACCATCCTGACAATCAGCATTGCCCTTGGCGCGGCCTTTTGCCTGTCACGTTTAATGCCACGCTTAATGCCCCATCGGGCCCGCAATTACCTGAATTTCATCCTGCTACAACGGATTATTCCACCAATTGCGATCATCATTCCCCTGGTTTTCATGTTCCGTGATATGGGCCTGCATGACACGCATCTGGGGCTGATTATTGCGCATAGCATGATCAATTTGCCACTTGCGCTTTTTCTGCTGAAATCCTTCATGGACGATATTCCAATAGACGTCGATCACGCTGCGATGATTGATGGGGCCAGCCCGTTTCAATGCTGTTGGAAAATCCTCATGCCGATGATGCGCGGCGGCATTGCCGGAGCAGCGGTTCTATGTTTCGTGTTTTCATGGACGGAGTTCACCCTCGCCGTGTTCTTAACCAACACCATCCAGACCCTACCCATCAAAATCTCCACCTTCAGTTCATGGACCTACGGTTATTCATCCGCCTTGGGTAGTGCCGCTATCTTACCAAGCTTTATCTTTATCCTGATATTTCAAACGCACCTTGTTCGCGGTTTAACCCTTGGCGCCATCAAGGATTAATCCGGTGGTATTTTTGCACACAGACACGCCGCTGCGAATCGACAATAAGACAGCGCGGCATTTATGGCTATCTACAGGCGGGTTATCCACCCCGGGACACGGTACGCCCGACGTTCTGGCAATGATCAAACAATTGGGGTTTGTTCAACTGGACTCGATCCAAGTTGTAGCCCGCGCACATCATCATATTCTATGGAGCCGCAATCAGCATTATCGCGAAGAAATGCTGGATCAACTTTTGGCTGAGGACCGGTCAATTTTTGAGCATTTCACCCATGATGCGTCGGTTATCCCGATGGCATTTCTGCCATTCTGGCAGCGCCAGTTTCACCGCAAAAAAGCACAGCTAGACAGGGCAGATTGGTATAAAGGCCTGCCGGACAAGGCCGCACGCAACGCGATCGTTGAGACCATCCGCCAACAAGGCCCCCTATCCACGCATGCGTTTGACACAAAAATTGCTGGGCAGAAGGAAATGTGGTCACGCCCACCGCATAAACTTGCGCTTGATTACATGTGGTACACGGGCGAATTGGCGACATCACACCGGATTAATTTCACTAAATATTACGATCTGGCTGAGCGTGTTTTCCCATCCCATCTGACAGGTGCAAGCATTCCCGATCAAGATCAGATAGACTGGCTTTGCCATGCCGCACTGGACCGTATGGGCTTTGGTTCAGCCACAGAAATACAGCATTTCTGGGATAGCGTTAGCGCCGTAGAGGTAAAAACATGGCTTCGCTCTGCATCCATGCTGCGTGAGGTAGACGTCCAGAGAGCCGATAAAGGGTGGATGAGATGCGTTGCACCAGCCAATATCGAGGACAGGATAGCCGCACTAACACCGCCATCATCACGCCTTCGCATCCTGAATCCGTTCGATCCGGTAATCCGCGACCGCAACCGCTTGATGCGCTTGTTTGGCTTTGAATACCGTGTCGAAATGTTTGTCCCCGCGGCAAAACGTGTGTGGGGGTATTACGTGTTCCCAATTCTTGAGGGACATCGGTTTATTGGCCGAATTGAAATTATCGGCAACCGCAAGGCTGGTACGCTGACCGTGAAGAACCTTTGGCCAGAAAAAAATATCCGATGGACCCACAGTAAAAATCAAAAACTAAACTCAGAACTGCTAAGGTTACAACGCCTCATTGGTGCCAAAACCTTAATATGGCACGATGGGGCCGCCCTGCCCTAATCGAGGGAATGTGAGAAGACCCTAAAAGAATTCCTTGAGTAGTGAGAGATATTGAAATGAGTGAGTTTTGTTCGATGTCGGCGACAGCTTTGGTAGCCGGAATAAAAACAGGTGATATATCGCCAGTTGAAATCATGCAGGCCTCTATTGACCGGATAGAGGCGGTTGATCCGGCGATAAACGCCATGGTCACCCGTGACTTTGAGGGGGCATTAGCCGCCGCAAAGAATGCCGAGGCAAGGCGGGCAAAGGGCGAGGATATCGGCCCATTGGCCGGCCTGCCGGTGGCAATCAAGGATCTTGAGGCAACGGCGGGTATGCGCACGACCTATGGCTCGCTTCCCAGTCGCGATAATGTTCCAACCAAGGATGATCTGTCGGTAGCACAGGTAAAGGCGGCCGGTGGCATCATCATTGGCAAGACCAACACGCCAGAATTTGGCACGGGCGGTAACAGTTGGAACTATGTATTTGGAACAACCGGAAACCCATTTGATCCTGTAAAA
>JAACDV010000153.1 GCA_009936825.1 Bacteroidota bacterium
CACTTCGCTTTTTTTTGGTATTAAAGCGGCGGTTCTCGCGATTGTCGTCACTGCTGTCTGGCGGCTGTCTCGCAAAATTCTGCAACGCCGCCTGCTGGTAGGCATTATGGCGGCATCCTTTTTGGCAAGTTTTGTTTTTGCCGTACCCTTTCCGTTGATCATTCTTGGCGCGGCGCTTGCCGGATTTTTGAGATCATCCGCCGATGAAAATGATGATCAACCGGTGTCT
Organism: Bacteroidota bacterium; assembly: GCA_009936825.1. Next base: position 230 of record JAACDV010000153.1, read on the forward strand.
GAAAATCAGAATGAACGCGCTATTGATAGCATGGCTGCGTCGGGTAAGCGCCCGCAGCGCCTGACTAGTCTTCGCGTCATTCTTGTCTGTGGGACGCTGTGGCTTGGGCCGGTATGGCTGTTATATGGTGTGTTTGGCGCGGGTCACATTTTTACCCAGCAAGGGCTGTTTTTCAGTCAGGTGGCGGTTGTCACATTTGGTGGTGCTTATGCAGTGCTTGCTTATATGGCACAGCAAACTGTCGGGCATTATGGCTGGCTGACTGCGGGGGAAATGCTCGATGGTCTTGGTATGGCTGAAACAACACCCGGACCGCTGATTATGGTCACGCAGTTTGTTGGTTTCGTTGGTGCGTATCGTGCGCCCGGAATGCTTGACCCGTTGCTGGCCGGTAGTCTTGGGGCGTTGGTAACAACTTGGGTGACGTTTGCGCCCTGTTTTTTATGGATATTTCTAGGCGCTCCTTATGTTGAGGCGCTGCGTGGGAACCGGGTGCTGGCGCGGGCGTTGACCGGAATAACAGCTGCGGTTGTTGGTGTTGTTCTCAATTTGGCGGTCTGGTTTGGACTGCGCGTGATGTTTGCCGAGCTAGGTGAGGGGATGGGAGGCGTGATAGCGGTGCAGTTGCCAGTTCTGGATAGCTTTGATCCGTTGGCGAGTGCCATCATGATTGCCGCGTTGCTGGCAATTTCTGTTTTTAGGGTGGGGATGATTACCGTGCTGACCAGTTGCTCGGGTCTTGGGTTGGCGTTGGGGTTTGCTGGGCTGCTGTGATGCTTAAAGCCCCGCAGCTATGAAATAACTGCGGGGCCTTGTTTTTTGGATTCTTAATAAGGGCCACCAGCTTAACTGGATCTAGCGTTCTGAATATTTCGCTTCAGGATCAATAATTGATCTCGATCTCGATACGGCGGTTGGTTGATCTGCCATCTGCGGTATCATTACTCTCAACCGGTTTCGACTCGCCAAAGCTGACAGCCTGCATCCGGCCCGCTGGCACCTTGCCGGTATCTTCCAGCGCTTGCACCACACTTGCCGAGCGTGCCGCAGCTAAATCCCAGTTATCGCGGAACTGCGAGCCAAAGATCAGCGGCACATTGTCGGTGTGGCCGGATACGGTAATCGTGCCGGAACCAGCTTCGTTGACGCCGGCAATTTCTGCCATCAGCTCACGCGCTGATGCTGTCAGCTCAGCCGAACCAGAGCGAAACGCACCGCCAGACCCGACCGTGATGATCACTTTATCCTCTTCGCGTTCGACCGCAACAAGGCCCTGACCGATTTCCTGGCGCAGCGCAACTTTCAGCTCGTCCTCGGCAATCTCGGCCTTTTTGTTCGATTCTTCCTGCTCCTCAGCCTTCCCTTGTGCTTCGGCAGCAGCGGCTTCATTCGCAGCGATCGCAGACGTGGCGGCTGCAGCAAGCTGGGTCAGCGTTTGTTCCAGACCACCAAACAAAACTTCCTGATCAGATTTTTTTGCTGCCTCTTTTGCCTTTTCTATGGCATCCAGCGTTTGTTGCAGCAGATTTGGCAGTTCCTTTTCAGGAGCTTCGCTCGGGGTAAAGTTAACCACAACATTCGCGCCAAGAACTTCAACTTCGACATCGCCCCGGGCAATAGCATCTTCCAATGCTTTGACAACATCATCGGCCGCGTCTTGCTCACCGCTGTCCTGATCCTTATCCTTTTGTTTAACTTCCAGATCGGGCTGGGTGATGTTTGTCGTTTGCTGCGTCATATCTTGAGTGATTGACGGGTCGGGTGACGGGCTGAAATTCAGGGATAGAATAGTCGTGCCTTTGGGTTGCTCAACAATGGGGACGATCCGCTGAACACCAAACGCGTTCTTCAATGATCCTGAAATCTGTTTGAACTTCGGAACATTAAATTCGGCAAAGGACAAGATCAGAACGAAGAAGGCCATTAGCAGCGTTGCCATATCAGCAAAGGTTGCCATCCAAGGTGGCGCCCCGACGGGGGGGCATTTGGGGCATTCTTCTTCCTTCTTTTCCTCGACGACTACTTCATCTTCTTCTACAGCTTCACTCATCATTCCATCTCCAGCAAATTGCTACCTGCTCAGGCTTGTCTAAGATCAGACCTCGGCCATCTTTTCCTGTAGCTTTGGATGCAGGTTGGAAACAAGTTGGTCTTGAATGTTGCGTGGTGACTCGCCTCTGGCAATATTACGCAGGCCCTCAACCACCATTTCACGGTAAATGATTTCGTAAGACGTATAGCCTTCAAGCTTAATCAACATTGGCGAGAACAGTATGTTGGCGATAAACGCACCATACAATGTCGTCAAAAGCGCAATAGCCATGGCCGGGCCAATCGCCTTTGGGTCGGCCATGTTGCCAAGCATCTGAACGAGACCGATCAGCGTACCAATCATTCCCATAGCCGGGGCCAGATCAATCCACGCCTTAATAACGCCCTGATTGGCCTCATGACGTTTTTTCATCGCGGCAATTTCCTGAGTGAGTTGGGCGGTTAACTTGCTCTCATCCGCGCCATCGACCAGCATTTGCATGCCTTTCTCAAAGAACTTGTCAGGGACATCCTGACCTTCCAAGGCCATCATGCCGTCTTTACGCGCCAAGCCGGCGAGTTCAACCATGCGCAAGATCATCTCATCCTGTTTTTTGATCGGTGGTAGAAAGGCCTTTGCCATCACGCCAAAACTGCCTAAAAACACCGGCAAGGGTACTGAATACATAACGGCAAAAAATGTGCCACCAAATACGATCAGGATTGATGATGTCTCGATGAAAGGGCCGATTCCTCCGCCAGCAATCATTGATCCCAAAATCATGCCGATCGCCCCTAGCATGCCAAGAAGTGACGCTATATCCATGATGTTCGTGTCCTTTTTTGTAATCTCGCAGAGGGTGAACTAGCAAGTTCTGTACCAACTCTAACTTTGCTATTGCATTTGCTTCAAATCATTAGAGTTTACTAAAGTATCAAATTGAAATGTCGTTGGCGATAGACGGAGTGATGTTTCATCGAAAAGGTACATATTATTTGGCGAAGGTGAATGATGGGGGAATGATCCGGGGATGGCAATCGTAAGGGCAGCTCTTTCCTAGGACTGGATGGTTATGTATACTGAAACAGTCTTGTTGAAGGATTTTATAATGAAGGGCAGAGCGTTTTTGACGGCAATGGCAATGATGATCTCGGTTATTACGACGGGGACATCGGCTGTGGCGGGGAATTATATCGCGCGCGATCATCTGGTTGTTGACCTGCGGTTTGGCGTTGAATGGTTGCGCTGCTCGGTCGGGCAAATATGGAACGGGACCACCTGTGTTGGTGAGATCATTCTGTTAAATCATGAAGAAATTGAGCAAGCAATTACTCAGGCGAATGAGCAGCTTGGTGAAGGTTGGCGTCTTCCGACACTCGAAGAACTAGAAGCGCTTATCTGTGAGGACTGCACCCAGCCGATGATTGATGCCGAATATTTTCCGGCAACGGCTGGTGAGCCTTACTGGACCGGTGAGGTGAACGGAATGGCGACACGCCATTATTTCTCAGTCAATTGTTTCAATGGATGGACCTATGGACGGTATTTTCCGACGCAGCCGCTGGCGGTGCGGTTTGTCCGGGACCGTCATCGCTCGAAATAGCCTGCATACCCGCTAGGGTGCACTACCGGGGGAGGGTGCCTTACTAGGTATAGTTTTATCCTGATGCGCCTTATTCTTGCCCGCGATTTCCAGCCGCCAGATCACCAGCTTTACAAAGAATCCAATGATCCCGATCGCGAAAATGCCGGTTACAGCGCGTGCTGGCGTGAGCTCCAGCAGGTAATGCGCCTTGTTTTCGCCAACTAACGCGAAAATGCCGATACCAAGCGCCACCAGTAAGAAATATCTGATGAACCTGCATCTATGGCAAACGCTACCGCGCTGGGGACTGTTTCGAAAAAGTGAAATCATCGGAATACCTTACCCTAATTTGCTAGGTCATGTCTTGTGATGAATGTGGTGCGCCCCGACGAATTGATCGGGCAATCACGCTATATAAGCCCCGCTCCCCATATAGGCTCCGCTCCTCATATAAGCTAGGCACCCCATAAAAGAAGTCCTCAATATTGAGTCATGGGCATATCTAACAGGCGGGTTGCAAGCGCTCCGCGCTGTTTCAAAATCCATGCCAAAAATACTGCGTCAACCGAAAATTTGCGTCTGATTATTGACAGGGTAGAAAAACCTTATCGCTTCCATTTCATTAACTAATTGTTAACTTTTATTAATTTTGTCTGAATTCTGACAATAGTCGCTGTCAAATAGATATTTTGATTTGGAGTGCAGGGTTACGCATGATGCTTTCACACAACGCCCAGTACCCAACGCCTAATGTAGGAGTTCGTTATGCAAATGATGCCATCACTTCAGATCAAGCAAAAGCAGTCGCTTGTAATGACACCGCAGTTACAACAGGCCATTAAGCTGTTGCAGATGACAAATTTGGATATCTCCCGTTTTCTTCAGGACCAAGCCATGGAAAACCCGTTCATGGAAGTTGAGGGAGGCGAGACGCACACCGCTGCAGCTGACCTTGGGCCTCGCCAGAGTGATACTGGAAATGTGAATGGCTCTCCTGATATCAATGGTTCTGATACCGCTGGACCCGATAGCGCAGCACCCGAAACAGTTAGGGCAACTGAGACATCATCAACCGACCTTGATGTTGGCATGGCGTCGGGCGGCGCTCTTTCTGATGATCCGACAGCGCATTCTGATCTGGAAAATCGTTTCGGCTCGCAGGGCGTTGATTTCGGTGCGGCCCAGCGCGGCAGTGGCGGCGATCTCGATTGGGATAGCCTTGCCAACCTTGCTGAACAGGGGCCTGAAAGCCTGATTGAATGGGTTATCCGCCAAATTGATTTATCTATTTTTGACGCGTCCCAGCGGGTTATTGCCTATGCGCTGGCCGAAGCGCTTGAGCCTAGTGGCTGGCTCGGCCGTGAGCTTAGTGAAGTCGCCGCCGTTTGTGGATGCGATGAAGCCGATGTTGAAGAGGTTTTGGAAATCGTTCAAAAACTGGAACCCGAAGGTGTTTTTGCCCGCGATCTTGCCGAATGCCTCCATATTCAAGCGCGTGAACGCGGTGTTCTGGACAATGTTATGGAAACCGTTCTGAGCAATCTTGAGATGCTGGCGAATGGCGATATTGCCCAGTTGGCGCGCCGTGCTGGCGGTTCGAGCGAAGATGTTGCCAAGGCCTTTAAGCTAATCCGCGAGATGAATCCAAAGCCGGGCGAGGCGTATGAGTCAACGCCGCTTCGTGTGAATGCACCCGATGTGATCGTAACGCCGAGCCCTGACGGATGGGTTGTTGATCTGAACCGGTCAACGCTGCCTGCGCTTGTGATCAATGAAGAATACGCCGCCGCCGTCAGTAAGGCTGATCGCGGGAAGTCAGGCGAGGCAACAAATCAATTTGCTACTGATGCCCTTGGCTCGGCTCGCTGGCTCCGCCGTGCGCTTGATCAGCGTCACAGTACAACGTTGAAAATCGCCGGAGAGATTATCCGCCGTCAGGCTGACTTTCTGACCGATGGTTTGTCGGCGCTGAAACCGCTTGCCCTAAAAGATGTTGCCGAGGCTGTTGGGATGCATGAAAGCACCGTCAGCCGGGTGACGAGCGGACTGCTTTTGTCCACACCAAAGGGCTGTTTTTCTTTGAAATCGCTGTTTAGTGTTTCGCTGTCCACAGATGAAGGTGACAGCAAAGCCGCTGCTGCGGTTCGCAATATGATCCAGTCGATTATTGCGAGTGAGCCCGCCGGCAAGCCTTACAGTGATGATGCAATTGCCAGCATGGTCTCGGACAATGGTGTCAGACTGGCGCGTCGGACTGTCGCCAAATATCGCGACATGCTGAAAATTCCCTCTTCCTCAGAGCGTCGTCGCCGTGCACGTCTGGAAATGGCTTGCTAATCTAGCTGGTCTTTTTCAGGGGTGCACGGGGCTGCCGCTTTCGTTGTAGCTCTCTGCCTCCCAAGAATCCAGTCGGCGGATCCAATCAGGGTCACTGGCTGGATTTTTGCGTTGGACACTGTGATCAAATTTCAGCGGTAGCGTTTTGAAGCGGATTATTCAAATCTGTTAAACGCGCTCACCTCGGATGAACGCGTTTCTGATATGGTTTTGTGAATCAGATTTTATAAATATAGATTTACAAATAGGCGCTCAACGGAACAGTGACTGTCCGGACCGGCTCGTTAAAATCATCAAAATGCACAATCTGTATGCCAGCAACAGGAATGTTAGCTGTGGCAGCAATGGAATCCTCTTCCAAATTTGCAAAGATAACGCCCTCATCAAAGTGATGGCCTTCAACGCTTTCCAGTTTGTCCTGCATAGTTTTCTCCTTTGGGAATTACCCAAGAGGGTTTGCAGGATTCATGCCATTGCGGCGATGCCTCGCAGGAAATCACTATGCGAATCCGGCATTTCTGCCAGCGATTGGAAAAGCGTTTGTGCAGGGAAGGGTTGAATGTTGGTCGGTCCATCAGCGATCGCGGTAAGTGACCAATTTCCGCTGGCCAACACTTCTGGAACCCCAAACAGCTCATTCACCTCAAAATTACGCTGCGGGATTTTGCCATCCTGATCCAGCACGATGATCCTACCATGCCGGACAAGATAGAACTGTGAGGCAGGCTGTCCCGCGCGGAAAAGGGCTTCGCCATGAAAAAGGATGATCGGTGCCAGTAGCTTCATTTCTGGATCAACTTGCTAGGCGTCGTTTGGTTACTTCGGCCGCGATTGACCGGGATAGAGGCCAAACCATCTCGCCGCCTTTGACCAGCATGCGGCGCAGCACTGTCTGCTCAAAACTGATCAGATGGCATTCGTCGATTGCGGTTATGGCAGTTTGATATTGGCTGAGCGCGAGCGCTTCGCAAAGCAGCAGAATCTCACCCTTGGCGCACGAAGTATCATCGCTGGACCGAGCGGTACCGCGTTCGAGCAGTAATAACGTGTCCACCGGATCTCCGGGTGTGATGATTTTGCCGCCAGATGCTATGACGCGCCGCGGATGAGCGTGCCAGTCAATCAGCGACATCAGCGCGTCGTTCATGCTGTACCTCCTATAGCCGAAGACGACGCACTGCAGAAAATGTTAGGGAGTAAGGCTAGTTTTGCGTGATTTATTTTTGTGCATGCCGGTCACGAAGCAGCTCAATAATGGCCTTTGCATGTTCATCCGACATCCCAAGCTCTTCCTGCATTTTGGAAATCTGCTCCATCTCGTCGCGCGAAATGACGCCGTCGCTTAGCGCAGAGACAATTTCAGCTTCAAAAATATCGTGCCGCCGCGAAATCTGGTTGGAAAACGCCGTCGCCACAATACCAGTCAGCAGTGCTACAACACAAACGCCCATGATCGCGGTCATCGCCCCAACCAATTTACCAACAGCGGTCAATGGCGAAACATCACCATATCCAACCGTCGTCAGCGTAATCAGCGACCACCACATGGTCGCCGGAATAGATGAGAAATTTTCCGGCTGGGCCTGATGCTCAACGACATACATCAGCGAGCTGGAGACGAATAGAGCAATGAAAAAGAGATATAGGGCTGCACCAAATGCGTTCTTTTCAGACCGGACGGCAGTGATCAAATCTTCGAGCGCCGACGAGTAATGTGAGATTTTCAAAAGCCGAACAAGGCGCAACACACGGAGCCAACGAAGGTCAACCTGACCAAGTACTAACGGCAGTAAGCTTGGCAAAATGGCGATCAAATCGATCAGCCCTGTATAGCTGAAGATATAGCCAAACCGGCGGCCAGTTGAGGTTTTGAAGCGGCTGGATTCGTTCGCTGCCATCGACCATATCCGCAGCAGATACTCCACTCCGAAAATGGTTACCGAGAAAATTTCAAAGGTAAAAAACCACTGGTGATAGGCAGCACCAAGCGTGTCTATCGATTCCAGCGAAACCGCCAAAAGGTTCAGCAGGATCAATGTGGATAGAAACCGGTCACAAACCCGGCTGATGCGGTCGCCCTCGCTAGACCGGTTTAGGATTTCCAGTGTTCGCTTCTTGGTTAACCATAGCTTAGGCATTGATGACCTCAAAACAATGAAACCGACAGCCATAGCGCGCTGCGTGTCAGGTTAGCTCGGTTCGATGCGGGTGCTGTTCGTTTAACAGGCACAGCGTCCGCAATGATGAAGACAAGAGTAAAAGCCTGTCAATGTTGTTTTGAATTTTAGGGGTGCTGATCGCTTGCCGCAAAGGGGGGTGCCAGAATGGGCACAATAATCCGGTTGCGGTCAGACGTTTGACAAATCTTCGCCAATCTCAGCAGTTTCAGTGCAGCGTTCGGCAAATGCCATAGTGGCAGCGCGCCCATGCAGGTAATACATCCGCATCAGCCCATATCGTGCAGACGCATATGTAACTGCCTCGGGGTCACGGCGAATTTCCGATACCATGGTCAATAACGCCTCAACATTGTCGCGGATGCCCTCTAGCCGGTCTATTTCCGAGCGCGTTAACGCTGGATAATCCACAAGAGGTTTCTGGCCGCGTATGGCGTTTGCAAGATAAATAACCTCACCCATTTTCAACCTCATCATCATCTTTTTTATCAATAGGGCACCGCACCATCTTGGCACTAAAATAATGCGTGCTGGTGGGACCCCCGCTTTCAAAGAACTGCAACGGAATCATCCGGTTCGCATTAATCTGAACGGCAGAATTGCGAAGCATAACCATCCCGTCATCAAACGTACCCCTGTAGGAGAGGCGGATATTTGTAATCACCCGGCACCCTTGCAGTTGCGCTGTGGTGCTGTCCATGAAGACAATATTCTCACTTCCTTCTAGGGGAACAGGTCCTTCTAGGGGAAGGTTGGATTCTAAG